>NZ_DATHFX010000238.1:0-3415 GCF_035317885.1 Pinirhizobacter sp. | reverse complement strand
GGAAGAATAGGGTGGCGGGCGAGCCAGGGTCGAAAACCGCGTACTCAACGGCCGGGCTTGCGCCCGCCTGGTCGCCCACCCGAAGGCGGTGGAACCACAGGTTTCCCGCAGGGTTGCTGCGGGGCCTGAAGTACTAGGGTTTCGACACCCAGTTGCCGATGTCCAGGCAACCCGCACATGATCGCGGCATCACGTGCATGGTTCCATACGAATTTTCTCAAAGCATCGTAAGGCAACATATCGAACGATGCTCAATCCCGTGCTTTGCTTCGCGCTTCTTGAGCACGTGGTTCTCCATCGCCAGCTCCGCATACATGCGCTTTGCGAATGGTTGTTTTGGTACAGCCCAGCCGGCCGACGGGTGTTACTAATCGTCTTCGCCACTACCCCATTTGCGAAGGAGAATTAGATGCCCGCCATGAACCCTGCAAGCCATCAAGCGCAAGTCGGTCTTTTCAACAGCAGAATAAATCCCACTCAAGCTCCCGCGCCCAGCAGGCAACAAGTTCAGGGACTCCTCGGTGTTTCCAATACTGCGCCCGATCTGAGTCGGGGTACCCATGCTTCGATGCCCAACGACATGTACCGGCCACTCAGTATCGAGATGAGCTCAGATGACATGGACGTGCCGGGTAGCCGCGTCGGCACCGGTGGAATCGGAACAGCGATCGGTCGACTCCCGAGGGGTACTGGATATGTGCTCGCCGCTGCCGCCGTGGTCACCACAGTTGCTTTCGTCGCCACGTCAACGTCCGATAGTTTGGCGACAGCGGCACAGTGGCCCGACGACGTACCTCAGTCGCTGCCCTTGCCTCAGCCGCAGCCATTGATCATGTCGGGGAGTGGTTCTTCCGCCAACAGTGCAACTGTCGTTGGCGTTTGCGAGCAGGCAATCAATAAATTCCCCCGATCCAACGGTGCGCAAGTGTATTGCCCTTCGATGGAGAAACTGCAGTCAATCGAAAGTGACGCCAAAAGCATCTTAAGCATGGCGCGAAGCATGGTGCAGGACAGCGCCGTGCGGCGAGGAGAGCTCCGAAGGGCGGCTCAGTGCTCGGGGGTGCGCTTTAGGGAAAATAAGGTCGAGCCGTTGATTGCTGCTCTTCGAGCGGAGAAGTCGCGTTTGAGCGAGGAATGGGGTGGTACGTCCGTCGATCACCCGATCAGGATTCTTGCCACGCAGATGCAGGTCGCCGATATCGATCGAAGCCTTCTTGTTTTGACAAGGACAAGCAACGATCTTTACGACGCCACGGCGACTATAAATAATAAGCTTCTGGAGCTTGTAGGTTGATGTCCGCCGTTACAAATCGCGTGAGTCCCACGCCTTCGTTCTAGCAGCAACGCCCACCCGTGCCCTTGTACCGTGCCTCCTGCCTTTCCCTGAAAAACTCCCCGTACGAAGGAATCGTCTTCTCCGGATGGCGTTCCTTCAGGTGCGCCACGTACACGTCGTAATCGGGCACGCCGCAGCAGAGGCGGGCGGTTTGCACCGCCCACTTCCACGTCGATTGCAGGTGTTCCCTCGCGGTGGTCATCACGTCACCTCGCCGCCGCCGGTACCGACGATAGCGCCACGTAGGGCTCTTCGTTGGCGGTGGGCCGGTTGGCCTTCCAGGCCTGCATGATGGCCCGGATGCCGAACAGCGTCATTACCACCACCAGCACCATGAAGATGGCCGTGAGTATCATATCCACGCGGTTGTTGGTGATGATCTGCTGCATGGCGGCCACAGTCTTGGCCGGCGCCAGCATGGTGCCGGCGGCCAGTGCATCGGCGTACTTCTGCGCCGCGGCGGTAAAGCTGATGGGCCCCACCAGCTTCTGATAGCCGGCGGTGAGCGTGCACACGATCAGCCATATCGCGGGGATGCCAGGCACGAGCACGTAGCGCTGGCGCTTGAGCTTCACCGTCACCACCGTCGCCAGCATCAACGCGATCGCCGCCAGCATCTGGTTGGCGATGCCGAAGAGTGGCCATAGCGTGTTGATGCCACCCAGTGGATCCACCGAACCCTGGTAGAGGAAATATCCCCAAAGGCCCACGCATATCGCCGTGGCGAGCAGGTTGCCCGTCCACGATTCGGTCTTCTTCAGCTCCGGGTGCACCAGTCCCGCGATCTCCTGGATCATGAAGCGGCCCACGCGCGTGCCGGCATCGACCGTGGTGAGGATGAACAGTGCTTCGAACAGGATCGCGTAGTGATACCAGAAGGCCAGCATGCCTTCGCCAGGAATAATGTTGTGCAACAGCTGCGCCATGCCCACGGCGAGGGTGGGTGCGCCGCCGGCCCGGCCAAGGACGGTACCTTCGCCGATGTCCTTGGCGATCTGGGTAAGTTCATCCGGACGTACCACGAAGCCCCACTGGCTGATGGTCATCGCGGCCTGCTCGACCGTCGTACCTACCAGCGCCGCGGGTGAGTTCATCGCAAAGTACACGCCCGGGTGCAGCGAGGATGCCGCGATCAGCGCCATGATGGCCACGAAGGCCTCCATCAGCATGCCGCCGTAACCCACCATGCGCGCCTCGCCCTCGTTCGACAGCAGCTTCGGCGTAGTGCCCGAGGCGATGATCGAGTGCCAGCCCGACACCGCGCCGCAGGCGATGGTGATAAAGAGGAACGGAAACAGGTTGCCCTGGAATACCGGGCCCGTGCCATCGATGAACTTGGTCACCGCCGGCATCTGCAGGGTGGGTGCGGCCAGGAAGATCGCCAGCGCCAGCAGCACGATCGTGCCGATCTTCAGGAAGGTGGAAAGGTAATCGCGAGGCGCCAGCAGCAGCCACACCGGCAGCACCGAGGCACAGAAACCGTAGGCGATCAGCAGCCATGCCAGGCCCTTGGCATCGAAATCGAATGCCGGGCCCCACGTTGGCGAAGCGGCCACGTGTGCGCCCGCCCAGATGGAGGTCAAGAGGAGCACCAGGCCGATGATGGATACCTCCAGGATGCGACCGGGCCGGATATAGCGAAGGTAGATGCCCATCAGCAGGGCAATGGGGATCGTCGCCGCCACCGTGAACGTGCCCCAGGGGCTGTGCGTGAGTGCCTTGACCACCACCAGCGCCAGCACCGCCAGCACGATCATCATCAGCACCAGCACGCCGACCATGGCTACTACGCCCGCCACCGGACCCAGTTCCTCGCGCAGCATGTGGCCGAGCGAGCGGCCGTCGCGACGGAGGGAAAGGCCAAGGATCATGAAGTCCTGTACGGCGCCAGCAAAGATCACCCCCACCAGTATCCAGAGCGTACCCGGCAGGTAGCCCATCTGGGCGGCGAGCACGGGACCCACCAGCGGCCCGGCGCCCGCGATGGCGGCGAAGTGATGGCCGAACACCACCCATTTGTCCGTGGGCACGTAGTCCAGGCCGTCATTGCGAAGCACCGCTGGCGTGGCGCGCGAAGGA
>NZ_DATHFX010000237.1:0-2598 GCF_035317885.1 Pinirhizobacter sp. | reverse complement strand
GGTCGGGGGCGTATCGTCGGGATCGTCGGGCGGGTTCTGCTCGTCGTCCTTGCCATCGCCATGATCGTCTTCGGGGTAGTGCTCGTCGTCGCCCTCACCCTCATGCCCGCCCGTTTGGCTCATGTGCTCGACGTGCATCTGCACGAGACCCAACTCCTTGGTCAGGGTCGTGCCGTCGCCATTAGCTGCCAGTTCGCGCAAGCCGGCTGAGGCATCGGCGGCTTCGAGTGCTCGCGCCAGTTCCTCGGGCGACGCATGCCGTAACATGGCATCACGGCCGATAGCTTCCAGCAATTCGACGGTGTCGCGCATATTCTTCCCCTGGTTCCTGTTGACCTTGGTGCCGTCTGCCCCTCACCCGATGGCGCGGTGACAGTCCGGCATGTCGCTTTAGCGGCAGACCGCCCGCTTTCTTTAGCCTCTTATGCCGGAACGGCAGGTTCCACGCCCGTGCCGTGGACCGCATCGAGCGCATCCAGGCGCGCACGCATGACGGCGTTTGGCTTCAGCGCGCACGCGGGCGGCAGTGCGAGCGTTTCATGGCCGGTGAACTCGGCGGCAGGAAAGTCACGCAGCGCCATGCGCTGGATGTGCGGCCCTTCGATCGGCAATGTCGGCGCGCGATAGACGATCGCCGGATGATCGGCCGGATAGTCCTGGAGCAGGCGCTCTGTCAGCAGCTCCCGGTAGGCGTCGGGCGTACGGAAACGGCCGAGCGAGCGGTCGCCGACGACTCCCAGTTGCCAAAGGATCACGTGGCTGGTCGTGTCCAGGTTGCGCTCGAAGAAGAGCAGCTGGCTGGCCTCCAGATGCTGGCAGCCGACGCGACCCGGATCGATTCCCAGGTCCGCGTACAGGCAGTCTTCGGCGGACACGCCGGCCTCCATGTGCGCCTGGTAGCCTTCGGCGCGGGCAAGCTCGATCACCTTGTGCGGCGACCAGGCAAAAATGCCCGGGTGACCATAGAAGACAGCGCAAACCCGCTTCCCCGCCCGCACCTCGGCCATCATCACGTTGACCCACTCACGATAGGTCTTCATCCGCGACTTGCCCGGCCGGTAGTACGGCTGGAGGCTGCGGACCTCCCGATTCAGGCGTCGCAGCCACAGCTCCACCACGTAGTCCGAGAGCGCGGCGAAGACGACGTCAGCGCCCTCGATATGGCTACGCGAGAGGGGTGTCAGGTGGGAGCCCAGGGTAATGCCCATGCCGACGCAGGCGATGCTGCCGCGGCGGCCTTCGGTCGATAACGGAGTGGGTGTGGTCATGGGTTGTTAGTAGGCAAAATTATTGTGACCGGCGTGGGCACCCCCAGACCGGGATCGTGACGACCCCCCGAACAGCTTCCGATGACGGTCCCCGAGAACTCGTCAGCATAATGTGACACAACTCACATTCTCGGTAGCGGGTCCATGGACAAGACCGAAAAATCATGGGGTTACATTGCCGGCAGTGTTAACTGCCGCCCACACCGATGTCCCCCTACGACTTGGATCGGTGGTAGTAGCGGCGGGCCTTGTCCCGGCTTCCGCAGTCGGCCATGTCGCACCAGCGGCGATGGCCGTTACGGGTCTGGTCGTCGAACAACCACTGGCAAGAAGGGCAGAAGCGCAGGCGGTCGTGGTTGCCGGCGGTAACGAGCTGTGCGGCGTCGATCAGGATCGGATAGAGCGCCTCGGAGGCGCTGTGCGGTGGTAACCAGCTCCAGGCAAGCGTGGCCGGATCGATCACGCGCCCTTCGTTGGCCTTCGCCACCGCCTTGCTCAGTTCCGCGACCGAGGCATGCTTCGGCCGCGCCATGTGGGCCAATGGCGTAAGCACGGCGGTGAGCATCCGGCGCGAGTCGTACAACGAATGAAGATCGGTGTCCTTGCTGCGCGGAAAGGGCAGGCCGACGGCGGCGAACCAGCGTTTGGAGTTCTCCGCAGGTGCCAGCCAATCGTGCGCGTGCTCGGTATCGGGCCAGCTGATGGTGTTGACGAAATCCAGGCACAGCCGGCCGCCGACGAGTTTATACGTACCGCGGTATTCACCCGGATCAAGGTCGATGGCGTCCATGAATAAAGTTTACCACCTATTTCCATTTGACAGGTGAGATCGACGGGTCTATACATCTCACCATCATGAACGCAATAGATGGTAAAGATAGATCGGTCGCACCGCTCATGCAGCGGATACCGCCGCACGCATTTTTCGTGGGCAGCGCGATCTTCCACTACCTGGGTCCGTCGTTCGCCGTACTGCTGTTCGCCCGTGTGCCGGTGGCGGGGGTGGCATGGCTACGTATCGTGTCTGCCGCGGTGGTGTTCGCCGTGTGGCGACGGCCCTGGCGGGCTTTCCTGGCGGCGGCAAGCCACACGCGATGGATGATCGTCGCCCTGGGCGCCGTCTTCGCCGCCATGAACTACTGTTTCTATCGAGCCATCGCCGAGTTGCCGCTGGGCACGGTCGCGGCGATCGAGTTTGCGGGACCTGTCGCCCTGGCGCTGGCCGGCGCGCGATCACAGCGCAATATGGTGGCGCTTGCCCTCACCGTGGCCGGCGTCTACATGTTGACCGAGGTGCGGCTTGCGGGAACGCCGCTGGCTTTCGCCTGGG
>NZ_DATHFX010000236.1:0-3726 GCF_035317885.1 Pinirhizobacter sp. | reverse complement strand
CCTGGTGTCCAAGGCGATCAAGGCCTCGCGCACGGTGGCCTTCGAAGACCTTGGCATGGAAGCGATCTACGAGTTCGACGTGGTCGACATGCCGGTGACGGTGGCCGTGGACAGCACGGGAAGCTCGGTGCACAAGACCGGCCCGCGCGAATGGCAGTCGCGCATCGGCAAAATTCCCGTGGTCGTGGAATAAGCGGGCCATGGGTTGTATGATGGTTGTCATCCAAAGAGGAGGCGACCGTCATGTCACTGGCTGATGAAATCGCACGGGGCCTTACCGGCTTTGAACAATTGAAGGCACTGAAGGCTTCTGGCCAGCGGCCAGGTATCGCGATCTCGCTGGATTTCGACCTGGTCGAGGTGGACGAAGGCTTCGCGGTATTCGCCGGCATCCCCGGCGACCACGCCTATAACCCCATTGGCATGGTCCACGGTGGCTATGCTGCCACCTTGCTTGATTCATGCTGCGGCTGCGCCGTGCACAGCAAACTTGCCGCCGACCAGGCGTACACCACGCTGGAACTGAAGGTGGCCTACCACAAGGCGCTCACGCGCGACTCAGGCCGTGTCCGCGCCGAGGGCCGGGTGGTCACCATCGGGCGCCGCGCGGCCTTCGCCGAAGGGCGCCTGCTGGGTGACGACGGCAAGCTTTACGCCTCCGCCACCTCCACCCTGCTGGTGATCCAGCGCTAGGTAAGGGTTACACGTCCACGTTGAACTTCAATCCCAGCACGGTGGCGTTGTCATTGCGCGACGAGCCGCCGGGATGTTGATGTACTGCACGTTGGGGCGAAGCATCAGCCAACCGGTGGGACGGTAAGTGTAGTAGAGCTCCGCCACGCCCTCGTAGCCGCCCACCGGTGCATGGACGGGCAACAAGCCGTTGAGCTGGCGCTGGCGACGGATCACACGACCGTTCACGTGCGTGCTTCCCACGGCAAAGCCGATGTCGTCCAGCGGCCGGGAGGCGAAGGGTGCCCCCCAACTGCCGCCGATGGAGAGTTGGCGATCGGTCGTGCTGGTGCGGCGATCGGCCTGCGTGGCATTGAGGAACAACCGCACGTTCGTCGACACCTGTTGTTCGAAGTTCACGTATCCGCCGTGCGCGCCACGGCGCTGGCCGAAGGGCCGGCCGCTCAGCGCCTGCGACCCGCCGTCGATGTCGGCGTAGACGTCGTTGTGCCGCGAAGTGTCGTACCAGGCGCCGAACTTGTAGCTGCCATCCCGCTCGTCGCCGAAGACGGGCTTGATACCGAACTCCAGCGGGATCAGTGCGCCGGTGGTGCCCGCGGGATTGTTTATCTTCAGCGCGTTGCGGTTCTTCAGGTAGGCAGGATTCACCTGGTAACCGCCGAGCTTCAGGTAGGTGCTTGCACCTGTTTGCGCCGTGAGCACCAGTCCCCACTGGCTTACCGGCCAGTTGTACCAGTAGTTGCCCACCAGGTTGCCCGGTTGCGAACCGCAGAAGGTGAGGTTCTGGAAGGCGCAGTCGAAGGCGGCGAAATCCTCACCGACCGTCACCCGGCCGAACTTCACCGACAGTGCCTGGTTGAAATAGGCCTGGCGGAACCATAGTTGCGTGAGCCGCCAGGTCTGGCCGCGTCCATACACTTCCTGCACCTGCTGCAACACACCCATGTGGGTATCGTCGCTCAGGTTGCGGCCGGCGCGGTGGGTGATTGCCAAACGCAACTCCGCATCGTGCAGGCCGTAGATCTTGTCGAGATCGACATCGGCAAGAAGGCCGAGCTGGCCGCTGATGCGGTTGCGCAGGCGATCGCCGCCGCTGTAGTTGCGCGCAGCTTCCGCCGTGTAGTTGAACGAGAACGCCACGCCGCGATCGGCCAGGCGCATGCGCGTGCCGTTCCAGTCACCGGTAAGGGCGTCGTCGGCAACGTCGGCCAGGGCCGCGGCGGGGGCGAGCATGGACGCCATGGCCAGGCGGCCGGCGAGCGGGATCAAACGCATGGGTGCTCCTTGCATATGCCGGCGCGCATCCGTTGCGCGTCGGGGGCGGTGGTCGCCCGGAAAAGGAACCGTCGTCCAGAAAGCGCTCCTTGTCCAGCCTGCAAACAGGTGAACGGAGGCTTTTACGACAAATTCGATGCGGACAGGATCAAGCGGGCCCAAGGTGGGCATGAAACCAGCGGATCACCCCCGTCTGGAAGGGTGATCCGCTTCTTGCAATAAGTGCTTTAGCCCTGGTCGTCCGCCGACTTCTTGTCCTGCCACTTCTGGCGCATCTTTTCACGGATGGCCTGCCACTGCTGGCGCTGTGCATCGGTGAGCACGGCATCGATCTGCGACTGCGACGACTTCATCTGTTCGCGCACCTTCTGGCGCTGGGCCATCGGGTCGGCGCTGGTGTCGGACTTCAACGCGGCGAACTGTTGTTGCCGCTGCTGAAGGATCGCGGCGATCTTGTTCGACTGGTCCGGCGTCAGGTTCAGCATCTTGGTCAGGCGCTGGGCCTGGTGTTCGGGATCAGGCTGGCGGTGTCCCTGCATGGCGCCGGCCGGCGGAGCGGCAGCCGAGGTGTCCTGGGCGAGGGCGGCGCCGGACACGCCGAAGGCGATCAGCAGGCTGGCGACGAGGGGGAGGGTCTTGGACATGGTTTGCTCTCCGGTGGTGGTGGGAGATCAAACGCGTGCACGCCGGGCGCGTTGACACGGCCCATGCATGCATCATGCTTTTGCGAAAACGTATTTATTCGCCGGTCGGTTTGCCCGCGACGGTTTTTCGGACCGCGACGATGTGGCGCACATAGCCGGACCAGACGACAAACAACACGCCGCACACGACCGCGACGGCAGCAATGATGTTGAAGCTGTCGGCGCTACCGAGCGAAGCCTGCTGCACGCGGACAAGCCAGTCCAGCGAGAACCCCATGCGCCGCGCGGCGTCCACCACCGGCGACAACCAGGCCATCCAGGCCAATGCCGTCACGGTGAAGAAAAGGATGCCGCCGAGCGTCACTTTTCGTGCAATTGCGTCCGTGCCATGCAGGCGTCGCGCGACGATTTCCCGGCAGACCCGCGGGCGCGCCGCATGGATGGGGAGTTCGGTGCCTTGGCGATGAAGATGGGATCGATGCATGCCGCCGGTGATGCAACGAACGGGCCAGCGTGATCACTGGCCCGTTCCCCGCTAATTACCGGCTACGGGAAGGTCCACATGGCTGTCGCCGAAGATGCGCTGGGTTGCCTTTTTGTAGTCGCCGGGCTTGGCGAAGAAGATGTTGTCCACGTAGGTCTGCGGGTTGCGGTCGTACAGCGGGAACCAGCTGGACTGCACCTGCACCATCAGGCGGTGGCCAGGCAGGAACACGTGATCGGCGGTGGGCAGCGGGAAGGAGTAATCCAGTGGCGCACCGGCCTGGATGGGCTTGGCCACGGTGAACCCCTCGCGGTAGCGGCCGCGCAGGATGTCGCCGGCGATCATCAGCTGGTAGCCGCCCATGGCCGCGTCCATCGGTTCCATGTCCGGATAGACGTCGATCAGCTTCACCACCCAGTCGCTGTCCGTGCCGGTGGTGCTGGCGCGCAGGTGCACCACGGGCTGGCCGCGGATCACCAGCGGCTGGGTGAGTACGTCGGATGTCCAGGAAACCACGTCCGGGCGGCCGGATGCCTCGCGCTGGTCATCCACCAGCCATTCCGACCAGGTCTGCCCCGGATCGTAGCCCACCGGCTGGATCGGCCGGGCGCGGAAGGGCACGGGCTTGGC
>NZ_DATHFX010000235.1:0-5851 GCF_035317885.1 Pinirhizobacter sp. | reverse complement strand
ACATCGACGAGGCCTTCATTGCCCGCTGCCGCGCGCTGGTGATTACCGGCACGCATTTCTCCACGCCGCGTGTGCACGCGGCCAGCACGCGCGCCATCGCGGCGGCGCGGCGGAACGATGTTCGCACGGTGCTCGACATCGACTACCGCCCGGTGCTGTGGGGCCTCACCGGCCGCGGCAACGGCCAGCAGCGATTCATCGCCGCCGCGCACGTCACCGGCCATCTGCAGTCGATCCTTCCCGGCTTCGACGTGATCGTGGGCACCGAGGAAGAATTCCATATTGCCGGCGGTAGCCAGGATCTGATCCAGGCCCTGCTTGCCGTGCGCGCCGTCACCCCGGCGCTGCTGGTGGTCAAACGCGGCCCGATGGGCTGCAGCCTGGTCGATGGGGACATTCCCAGCCATATCGATGACGCCCCCACCTGGCGCGGCGAGCGCGTGGAAGTGCTCAATGTGCTTGGCGCGGGCGATGCGTTCCTGTCCGGCTTCCTGGCCGGCTGGCTGGGCGATGGCGACCTCGACCGCGCGTGCACGCTTGCCAACGCCTGCGGAGCGTTGGTGGTATCGCGACACGGTTGTGCCCCGGCCATGCCCACGCGCGCGGAGTTGGCGCATTTCCTCGATGCGTCCACGCGACCGGAGCGCCCGGACCGCGACGATGCGCTGCAGCACCTGCACCGCGTGAGCGTGTCGCGCAAGGCGTGGCCCGAGCTACACGTGTTCGCCTTCGACCACCGCACGCAGTTCTTCGGACTGGCCCAAGAGAGCGGCGTCGACGACAGCCGCGTGCCTCGCCTGAAACAGCTGCTGGTGCAGGCGGTGGCTACCGTCGAGCACCGGCAGGGCCTGGAAGGCCGCATCGGCGTGCTCATCGATGATCGTTATGGTCAGGATGCCCTCAATGACGCGACTGGCCGCGGCTGGTGGGTGGGGCGGCCGGTGGAGCTGCCCGGTTCCATGCCGCTGGAATTCGAACATGGCCGTTCGGTGGGCACGGACCTGGTCTCGTGGCCGCGCGAGCAGGTGATCAAGTGCCTGGTGCAGTTCAATCCCGACGCCCCGGCCGACGAACGCGTCGAACAGGAGACGCAGCTGTTGTCCCTGTGGCGCGCCGCCTGCGCCAGCGGTCACGAGTTGCTGCTTGAAGTCATCCCGCCCGCCGGTGGCGAGGATCGGGTGCTGCGGGCGATGAAGCGTATCTACAACCTGGGCATCCGCCCGGAATGGTGGAAGCTTTGCTCGGCGCAACCGATGCCCTGGAAGCGCATCGACGCGCTGATTGCCGAACGCGACCCGTACTGCCGGGGTGTGCTGCTGTTGGGGCTGAATGCTTCGTTTGATCAATTGCGGGAAAGCTTCCGCGAGGCGGCCACGGCGGACAGTTGCCGCGGATTCGCCGTGGGCCGCACCCTGTTCATGGAGCCGGCGCGGGCGTGGCTGACCGGCGAGATCGACGATGCCACCCTGGTTGAAGGCGCGGCGCTGGCGTTCGAGCGCATGATCGGCATCTGGCGCGAGGCCCGTGAGCCCGCCAGGGTGAGCGCATGAAGGGCACCGTGCGACTGACCTGCGCACAGGCGCTGGTGCGCTACCTCGCGGCGCTGCGCACGCGCGACGACGATGGCGAGCTGGTGCCGCTATTTGGCGGGGTGTTCGCGATCTTCGGCCACGGCAATGTGGCAGGGCTGGGCGAGGCGCTGCATGGCGTGCGCGATGCCCTGCCTACCTACCGTGCGCATAACGAACAGGCGATGGCGCACACCGCGATCGCCTACGCCAAGGCGCACATGCGCCGGCGCATGATGGCGGTCACCAGTTCCATCGGCCCCGGGGCGACCAATCTGGTCACCGCGGCGGCGCTGGCCCATGTCAACCGGCTTCCGGTGTTGTTGCTGCCGGGCGATGTTTTCGTTTCCCGCGCGCCCGACCCGGTACTGCAGCAGCTGGAAGACTTCCAGGACGGCACCGTTTCGGTGAACGATTGCTTCCGGCCCGTGTCGCGCTACTTCGACCGCATCGTGCGGCCGGAACAGTTGCTGGTGGCCTTGCCACGCGCCATCGCCGTGCTCACCGATGCCGCGCTGTGCGGACCGGTGACGCTGGCGTTGCCGCAGGACGTGCAGACCGAGGCCTACGATTACCCGGCGGACTTCTTCGAGCCACGCGAGGTCATCTTCCGCGCCGTGCCGCCCGCCGCCGGTGAACTCGATGCCGCGGTGGCGATGCTGCGCCAGGCCAAACGCCCGGTGGTGGTGGCCGGAGGCGGCGTGCTCTATGCCCGCGCCAGCCATGCCTTGCAGCAATTCATCGAGCGGCATGGCGTGCCGGTGTGCGAAACGCAGGCAGGGAAGGGCGCGTTGCCCTGGAACCTGCCGTTGCAGCTGGGGCCTGCCGGTGTGAGCGGATCCACGGCAGCCAACGAGATGATTTCCCAGGCCGACCTCATCATCGCCCTCGGCACGCGCCTGCAGGATTTCACCACCGGGTCGCAGGCACTGATCGGCGATACGCCGGTGCTGGGCATCAACGTCAACGTGATCGATGCGATCAAGGCCAACGGGGGCCGCCTGGTGGCCGATGCCCGGCTTGGCCTGGAAGCCATCGGCGACGCCCTGGGCTCCTGGAGCGCCGACGAGGCATGGACAAGCCAGGCACTGCGTGCTGCCGACGAGTGGCGCGGCATCGTGCAGGCCGTTACCGGCCGCCGCCTGCCGCCGGAAGGCCGGCTTCCCTATGACGGGGAAATCATCGGCGCCGTGCAATCCTCAACGGAGGATTCCCCGGCGCAGGACATCGTGGTCTGCGCTGCCGGCACCCTGCCCGCGGAGCTGGAAAAGCTCTGGCGTACCAGCGTGCCCGGTGGCTACCACATGGAATATGGCTATTCGTGCATGGGCTATGAGATCGCCGGCGGGCTTGGGGTGAAGATGGCCCACCCCGACCGCGAGGTGGTGGTGATGCTCGGCGACGGCAGCTATCTGATGATGAATTCGGAAATCGCGACCTCGGTGATGCTCGGTGCAAAGCTTGTCATCGTGCTGCTGGACAACCGTGGCTACGGTTGCATCAACCGCCTGCAGCGCGCTTGCGGCGGCGCCCCGTTCAACAACCTCTTCGACGATTGCGTGCAGGGTCCGCAGGGCGCGCCGCGCATCGACTTCGCCGCGCACGCCCGCGCACTGGGCGCATTGGCCGAGCACGTGGACAGCCTCGACGGCCTACGCGATGCGCTTGTCCGTGCGCGCGCGGCCGACCGCACCTATCTCATCAGCATCGACACCGATCCGGATCGCACCACCGACCAGGGCGGTGCGTGGTGGGAGGTAGCGGTGCCGGAAGTCTCCATCCGCGGCGAAGTGCACCATGCCCGCGCCGCCTACGAACAGGCGCTGACGCGCCGCCGCGAAGGAAAGCGCCCATGAACGACATCCGCATCGGCATCAACCCGATCTCCTGGAGCAACGACGACCTGCCTTCCCTCGGCGGGGAGATCCCCCTGGCCACCGCGCTGGAGGAAGGCCGCCGGATCGGTTACGAAGGTTTCGAACTGGGTAACAAGTTTCCCCGCGAGCCCCAGGCGCTGAAGTCGCTCATGGCCGGCTACGGCCTGGCCGTGGTGTCCGGCTGGTATTCCGGGCGACTGGCCGAGCGCTCGGCAGAGGAAGAAATCGCAGCCGTCGAAAGTCACCTGGAACTCCTGGCGGCCAACGGCTGCACGGTGATGGTGTACGGGGAAGTGGCGCACGCGATCCAGGGCGAGCCCGTGGCGCTGTACCGCCGGCCGCAGTTCAACGGCCCCGACGCCTGGAAGCGCTATGGCGAGAAGCTCGACACATTCGCACGCTACACGCTTTCGCGTGGCGTGCGGTTGGCCTACCACCATCACATGGGTGCTTATGTCGAAGCACCGGGCGATGTCGACCGCCTGATGGCGAACACCGGCGCCGATGTCGGCCTGTTGTTCGATACCGGCCACGCCTTCTTTGGCGGCGCCGATCCACTGGAGCTGCTCGAACGCCACATCGATCGCGTCTGCCACGTGCACTGCAAGGACGTGCGTCCGTCGATGGTGGCGATGTCACGCAACCGTCAATGGAGCTTCCTGCAGTCGGTGTTGAATGGCGTATTCACGGTACCGGGCGACGGTGCGATCGACTTCGCCTCGATCATCCACCGGCTGCGCCGGCACGGCTACCGCGGCTGGCTCATTGTCGAGGCCGAACAGGACCCGGCCGTGGCGCCGAGCTACGACTTCGCCGAAAAGGGCTACCGCACGCTGCGTGGCCTGCTTGGCGGCACCCCCACCCAAGAGGCGGCCTGAGATGGCCGCGGGAGCCCAAGGCATGAGTTTGCTGGTGAAGGCGCGCCCCGACGGGCGCGACATCGTCGAAGTCACCCCGGCATCGGCAGGCTGGACCCACGTGGGTTTCCGCGCCGTGCGCCTGGGTCCCGGCGATGCGTTCGAGACGGATGTTCCTGCCGGCCGCGAAGCGTGTTTCGTGGTGCTCGAGGGCATCGTCGACATCGTCGCGGGCGACCAGGGCTGGACGGGCCTGGGCACCCGCAGCAGCGTCTTCTTGGATCGCCCGACACATGCGGTGTATGCGCCGCCGGGCACCCGGATACGGATCGTTGCCGACGTGGTAAGCGAGATCGGCATCGCCTCGGCTCCGGCCAGGGGCGGCCTGCCGGTGCGGTTGATCCACCCCGACGGCATGCGCAGTTCCGTGCGCGGCGCCGGCAACAACACGCGTTACGTATGCGACATCCTGCCGGAAACCGAACCTGCCGAATCGCTGCTGGTGGTGGAGGTGCGCACCCCCGCTGGACATTCCTCCAGCTATCCGCCGCACAAGCACGACACCGATGCAGTCCCTGCGGAGAGCGTTCTGGAAGAAACCTACTACCACCGCCTGGATCCGCCGCAGGGCTTTGCCTTCCAGCGCGTGTACACCGATGCGCGCGACATCGACGAATCCATGGCGGTGGGCAACCACGATGTGGTGATGGTGCCTCGCGGCTACCACCCGGTGGTGATGCCGCACGGCTACAACGGCTATTACCTCAACGTCATGGCCGGCCCGCGCCGGGCCTGGCATTTCAAGAACGATCCCGACCACGAATGGATGCTTGCGCGCTAGAGAAGCGCGTGTACTGGAGAACCGCCCCATGTCTGCCCAGCCCCACCACGAGCCCAACGTGATCCGCACGCGCCACTTCATCGCAGGCGCCATCGTCGACGGCCACGCCGCGCGCCATGCGCCGGTGTTCAATCCCGCTACAGGCGAGGTGGCTTCCACCGTGTGCCTGGCCGATGCGCAGGACGTCGATGACGCCGTGCGCGCCGCGGACGCTGCCTTCCCCGCCTGGGCCGCGGAGCCTCCGCTCAAGCGTGCGCGCGTGATGTTCCGCTTCAAGCAGCTGATCGAACGCGACATGGACATCCTTGCCGGCGCCATCGTGCACGAGCATGGCAAGGTGTTCGACGATGCGAAGGGCGAGGTGGTGCGCGGCCTTGAAGTGGTGGAGTACGCCTGCGGCATTCCGGAGCTGCTGAAGGGCGAGTACACCGAGCAGATTGCCCGTGGCATCGATGCCTGGACCATGCGCCAGCCGCTGGGTGTGTGCGTGGGCATTACGCCGTTCAATTTCCCGGCGATGGTGCCGATGTGGATGTTCCCCATGGCCATCGCATGCGGCAACACCTTCGTGTTGAAGCCTTCCGAACGCGATCCGGGCACGGCGCTGCTGCTGGCCGGCCTGCTGAAGGAAGCGGGCCTTCCCGACGGCGTATTCAATGTGGTGCAGGGCGACAAGCTGGCGGTGGATGCACTGCTTGATCATCCGAA
>NZ_DATHFX010000234.1:0-3557 GCF_035317885.1 Pinirhizobacter sp. | reverse complement strand
AGGCGGATCATTTGCTCGGCCAGGTCGCGGATCTTCACCGGATCGCCCATGTCCAGGGCGAATATCTCACCGCCCTTGCCCAGGCTCGCCGCCTGCAGGATCAGCTGGCACGCTTCCGGGATGGTCATGAAGTAGCGGGAGATCTCCGGATGCGTGATGGTGACCGGGCCGCCCTGCTGGATCTGCTGGCGGAACAGCGGCACGACGGAGCCGGCCGAATCGAGCACGTTGCCGAAACGCACGGTAATGAAGCGCGTGCGCACCTGGGCGGAAAGATTCTGGCACCAGATCTCGGCCAGGCGCTTGCAGGCACCCATCACCGAGGTCGGATTCACCGCCTTGTCGGTGGAAATCAAAACAAAGCACTCCACCCCGGCCGCCACCGAAGCTTCCGAGACGATGCGTGTTCCCAGCACGTTGTTGCGGAAGGCTTCGCGCAGCTGTCCCTGCAGCATCGGCACATGCTTGTACGCCGCGGCATGGAAGACCACATGCGGGCGCACGCGTGCAAACACTCGGTTGACCGCGACCTCGTCGCGTACGTCGGCAAGCACGCCTTCGAAGAGGAGTTCCGGATACGCGGCGGTGAGCTCCTGGCCAATGCGGTAGAGGTTGTACTCGGACTGATCCACAACGGTGAGCGACTGGGCGCCCAGTCGCGCGACCTGCCGGCAAAGTTCCGAGCCGATGGAACCGCCGCCACCGGTAACCAGCACGCGCCGGCCGGAAAGGCTTTCACGGATGGCCGTCCAGTCCAGCTCCACCGTGTCGCGGCCGAGGAGGTCCTCGATCGCCACTTCCTTGATCTCGTTGAACTGCGCGCGGCCGGCGACCACGTCTTCAAGACGCGGCACGGTACGGAACGGCAGCCCGGTTTCCTCGCACAGGGCCACCACGTTGCGCATCTCCGAGGTGGTAGCCCCGGGCAAGGCAATCAGCAGCATCTGCACGGCGATCTCGCGGGCCAGTTCCGGCAACTGGTCGATGCGGCCAAGCACCGGCATGCCGTTGATGCGGGCGCCGCGGAGTGCGGGATTGTCGTCGACGAAGCCGATCACCGAGTAGCGGCTGTCGCGGCGGAGGTCGCGTGCCAGCGCCTCGCCGGCACGCCCGGCACCCACCACCAGGACGCGCCGCGTGGGCATCGACTGGAAAAGGTCGAGCCGGCTGTCCTTCCAGAAACGGTAGGTCAGCCGTGGCACGCCCAGCAGCACCGACAACACCACCGGATAAACCAGCAGCACCGAACGAGGCACACCTTCAAGGCGGCCGTAGAGGAACATGGCAAGACCGATCGCCAGGGCGCCCAGGCACGCGGCGCGCAGGATGTTCCACAGGTCCGGCAGGCTGGCAAAACGCCAGACGCCCTTGTAGAGGCCGGTCCAGGTGAAGATGGCGCCCTGCACCAGCAGCACCACGGGAAATTCCAGCGGAAGGTATTCCACCGCCGATTGTTCGGGCATGAGTGCGTAGCGCAGGGATTTGGCGATCCACCAGGCGAGCGCGGCCATGCCAAGGTCGTGGGTGACGACCGCCGAGCGCGGATGAATAATGCCAATGAGCTTGCGCAGGAACATGCGTGAGGAGAATTTTGGTGATCTGGAAATCATATAAGGCATCTGTCACATATGTGCGACAGTCTTTCCTCTTGTTCAGCCATGAGCCACGGAGCGTAATATTGCGCGCTTGCCCCCCACCCAGGCGACCGCAGCCAGGCCATAGCCCAACACGCAGCATAGCGGGGCAAGCCCGGGCCAGGCCATCGCGGCCGCGGCCAGCGGAGCCACCACGCACAGGTTCCAGGCCAGGTAGTAGCCGCCGACGCGGGCGTGCCCGTGACCTCGCCTGACCAGCCACTGGTAAAGGTGTTCGCGGTGGGCGCTGTACCAGCGCCGTCCGCCGCGCATCCGCGAAAGCAGGGTGAGCGTGGCATCGGTGGCGACGCTGCTGGACAGCAGCAAGGCCGCCCATAGCGCGGGCGCATCGACCAGCCAGACCAGAGTGGTCAGGGCAAAGATGATGAAACCCACCGCTCCGCTGCCGACGTCGCCCATGAAGATCCGCGCCGGCGAACGGTTGAACCACCAGAAGCCCAGCGCGGCCATCGAAAACGCGCCGCTGGCGGCGAGCAGTACCGGCGAGCCGATGCCGGCAGCGATGCAGGCGATACCCACGCCGACAAAGATGCACTGCTGGGCCAGCAAGCCATCGATGCCGTCGATGAAGTTGTGCAGGTTGATCGACCAGGTGCCGGCGAGCACCAGCAGCGGCCACCACCACCATGCCAGCCCATGGCTGCACACCGCGGCGGCGAAGACGGCGCACGCGGCCAGCTGTACCAGCAACCTCGGCCGTACGGGCAGATCGCCGTGGTCGTCGAGCCAACCGATTGCGGCAACGCCAAGTGTGCCGGCCAGGAGCGCCGCCAGCAACGGCCACGGCAGCGACCCGGGCAGCACCAGAAGCATTGCCAGCACCCAGGCCACAACCAGCCCCAAGCCTCCGCCCCGCGCCGTAGGCACGGTGTGCGAACGCCGCTGCCCGGGCTGGTCGAGCATGCCGCGCCGGTGGGCATAGGCGATGCATCCGCGCACAACGACGAACGCGACGACGAGCGTCGCGATCATGGTCCAGGCCATCAGTCGCATGCCGCGCTCACTCGTTGGCCACGCCATGGATCGGGCGCACCGTGCCCCAACTCTTGCAACCGGGGCATTGCCAATGGTGCGCCTTGGCACCGAATCCGCAACGGCTGCATCGGTACATCGCCTGGCCTTCGATCAGCTTGCGGGTGAGGTCGCGCAGGATCAGGTAGTTCTCGCGTGCCTCGCCGGAAACCTTGTCCATGGTGGCGTCGATCAAGGCCATCAGGCCACGCACCGACGGACGCTTGCGCAACTGGCCGGTAAGAAAGTCGATCGCCGTGCGTTCGCCATCACGCCCTTCGTAGAGCCGGGTAAGCGCAAGCACCGGTGAGATACCGTGGTAGCGCTCCATGATCTGCCGCAGGAAGGATTCGGCCCGTTCCATCTGCTGCGAGCGCGCGTAACAGTTCAGCAGCGGCGGCAGTATCTCCGGCACGAACGCGATATCGGCATCCACGGCATTTTCGTAGGCGTCCACGGCGCCGGCATAGTCGTCGCTCTCGGCCAGCAGGCGTCCGGTAAGCATGTGCGCTCGCACGCAATCGGCCTGGCAGCGGAAGGCCTCGGCGAGGTACTCGCTGGCCTCCACCCGTGCACCGTGTGAGCGGGACTGCTCGGCCAGTTCGCAGTAGAACTGGGCGATCATCGGCAATTCGTCCTCGCCAGTCATGGTTTCAAGGCGTCGGGCGTGATCGATCGCCTTGTGCCACTCGCGCTCGTGCTGATAGATCGCCACCAGGTGCCGAAGCGCCGACGGCGCCAGAGCGTCCATGGCTACGAGGTCGGAGAACAGGGTTTCGGCGCGGTCGAGCAAACCGGCACGCATGTAGTCCTCACCCAGTTCGAGCAAGGCGACCGTCTTGGTTTCCTCGCTCAGGCCCGGGCGCGACACCAGGTGCTGGTGCAGGCGGA
>NZ_DATHFX010000233.1:0-6949 GCF_035317885.1 Pinirhizobacter sp. | reverse complement strand
TTCAAACTGAAGTTGGTGTTGAGGATGCTCAAGTTCCGGTTGTAGGCCGGATCGCGAACCATCCACGGCTGCCAGCGCCGGTTGAGGTTGGCGTGCTCGTTGTCCGACAACTGGCGCAGTGCCTGCACGAATGCGTTCTGGCCGGCGCTGGCGCGGGTGTCGCGCATCACGCGCGCATGCGGCGTCCACACGGTCAGGAAGCCGGCTTCACGTGCTTTCAGGCACAGGTCCACTGCGTGGTAGTGATTGGGAAACACGCCGTCGCTGAAACCGTCCACCGCCACGAACACGTCGCGACGCACCAGCAGGCATTCGGCACCGACGGCGCTGTAGTTCTGGTCCAGCTGCAGGCGCTGCATGTAACCCGGGGAGGTGGCGGCCTCACCGCGGAAAGCCGCATGGGCGGTGCCGCCCAGTCCCAGGATCACGCCGGCGCTGTCCACGCTTGAATCCGGTGAGTGCATGCGCGCGCCCACTACGCCCACTTCCGGTCGCCGGGCATGCTGCATCATCACTTCCAGCCATTCGGCGTGGAGCACGCCCACGGTGACATCCATGAACAGGAAGTAGTCGCCACGCAAGGCGCCGTAGGCGGCATTCGCCGCCGTGGCGCGCGGTGCCTGCGCGTCCAGGCGGTGGACCCGCAGCGAGGGGTTGCCCATCGCCGACACGCCATCAAGGTAGTTCCTTACCGCCGGGTTCGCGGTGCCGTTGTCCACCAGCACCACCTCGAAGGCGGGATACCGGGTATTGCCCAAGAGGCTTTCCATCAGCACGGTGAGCTTGCCAAACTCATCGCCGGCGGTTACCACCACCGACACCAGCGGCGGCGCACCCTCGTGGAGATATTCCACGCGGTGGCTGCCCATGAAGGGGCCATCGTGCAGATGGTGGGCCACGCCCAGGCGATCAAGGTGGGCGCCAAGCACGGCTGCGCTGTGCGGCGCGACATCGCTGCGTGAGAGCCACTGCGCGAAGGGCAGGGTGGCATGATAAGTAACGTCGTCGATGTGGCCGACGGCGGGCAGGCCATCGGCTTCGATCACGCGCAGCACGTAGTCATGCAGGTACAGGCCGCCGTGGTCTTCGTCAAAACCACCCATTTCCAGCAGGCGTTTGCGGCGCAGCGCAAGCGAGCGGCCCAGGTACGGCACGCTTCGTAGGAGGTCCAGGTTCACATCCGGGCGGAAGATCGGGTCCTGGAAGCCTTCCGGCCCGATGCTGTCCTCGTCGCTATAGATAACCTGTAGCTCCGGCGCCGTGCGCACATGGTCGGCCACCAGGTACAGCGCCAGCGTGTCGAGCGTGTCGCCGGCATGTACCAGCTGCACCCAATCGCAGTCACTGGCGGCGATGGCGTTGCCGATCTGGTGGACGTCGGCGGACGGGCATACCTGTACCTGGCGCGCGCCATAAAGCTGTTCGGCCAGCGACGCCAGGGTAAGGCCGCGCGCGATGGGATCGCTGTCGTCGTCCAGTACCAGCACCATCACGCTGGGTGGCGACTGCCACGCCTGCATGCTCTTGATGGCGGCCTCGCGGTGGCCATCGCTTAAGCGGCGCCGCGCGATCCACGACACATAAGGCGGCGCTTCGACGACCTCGGCCGCAGCCTCGTCGCGATCGCCTTCCGTCAAAGGTTCGACGTCGGTGTTTTCGGCATCCGCCAGGGCGGATTCTTCGAAAACGTCTTGTTCTTGCGTCATCTAACCACTCCAGGGGGAGCCATATCCGGGGGCCCCGACGCCAGAAAACCGGCGCCTGCGGGGCTAACGCGTGGAGAGTGCAAATTCGCTGCCAACGCTTGTTTTAAAGGATTTTTTGCTATCGGCGGACCCTCCGGAGGCTTGGCACGCGGCTTGCTGAACAGCCCCCGGGACCGTGCGTGCGGCACATGCTCTCAAGTATTTGGCGAGGGCGCCGAAACATATCCCCGAGGCGGTCGGCATTTCCGACAGTGGAATCCCCGCCGGGATGTACTAAGCCTTACGTTTTGAACCGGCTAACAATTCCGCTCTAGGAGATTTTCAATGTCACTCGTTATCAATACCAACAGTTCTTCGCTGCAGGCGCAGAACAACCTGACCAAGTCGACCAACGCCCTGGCGCAGGCGACCGAGCGTCTTTCCTCGGGCCTTAAGATCAACAGCGCCAAGGACAACGCCGCAGGTTTCGCCATTTCCACCCGTTTCACCACCCAGATCGGCGGCCTGTCCCAGGCTTCGTCGAACGCTTCGGACGCCATCTCCCTGGCCCAGACCACGGGCTCGGCGCTGGACGAAGTGACCGCCAACCTCCAGGCCATCCGTGACCTGGCCGTGCAGTCCGCCAACGGCACCTACACCGACACCGACCGCGCCGCGATCGATACGGAAGTGCAGCAGCGCCTGTCGGAAATCACCCGCATCGCGAACCAGACCGACTTCAACGGCGCCAAGGTGCTGGACGGTTCCACCAAGTCGTTGTCGTTCCAGGTCGGTGCCAATGTCGGCCAGACCATCTCCGTGGCCCTGGGCCAGGGCGTCCGCGCCGACCAGGTCGGTGCCATCGCCACCTCGTCCACCGACGACCTGTCGGCACTGTTCGCCAGCGGCGCTTCGGTGACCCTGGGTTCGGGTGACTTCTCGATCGCCACGGGTGCCGGTTCCACCTCCGGTACGGTTGATGTGACCGGTACGTTCAGCTCCGTCCAGGACCTGTCCGACGCCATCAACGCGTCCAACTCCGGCGTGTCCGCCGCGGTCAGCGCCGACGGCAAGAAGATCAACCTGTACTCCGCCACGGCGCTTGACGTCACCGTTGGTACCGGTTCGGGCGCCTCGGGCATTGCCACGGGCGGCACGATCTCTGGCGCAGTCAGCGGTTCGCTGTCCGGCGGCGACGTGAAGACCGTCGACGACGCCAACGCGCTGATTTCCCGCGTTGATACGGCCCTGACCTCGGTCAGCAACCTGGCCTCGAACCTGGGCGCGATCCAGAACCGCTTCCAGTCCACGATCAGCACGCTGTCGGCCGAATCGGCCAACCTGACCAGTTCGCAGTCCACTATCCAGGACGCGGATTTCGCGGCTGAGACGGCGAACCTGTCCAAGGCCCAGGTGCTGCAGCAGGCCGGTATCTCGGTGCTGTCGCAGGCCAACTCGCAGCCGCAGCAGGTTCTGAAGCTCCTTCAGTAACTGTTTGAAGTTTTGCATGGCATGGCGGTGGATACCGCCATGCCATTGCAAGATGCCGGCAAAGCCCATGTATGGAAGGCGTGGGTTTTGCCGGCATCTCGTGCACCCCAATGACACGAACGCCCTCCAGGAAATGCCATGACCACCACGTCGACCGTTGGAAGTTCCGACCTTAGCTCGCTATTGAGCCAGTTGGGCGCGAGTTCGTCGGGCAGCAGCACCTCGGGTACGGCGTCGGGCAGTTCAGGCAGCAGCACCGGGACCAACCTCGCAGGCCTGATCAGTGCCGCGGGCATCGGCTCGGGACTGGATGTCGATTCGATCGTCACCGCGCTGGTCAATGCCCGCAAGGCGGGCGAGCAGAACCAGATCGACTCCAAGACCACCACGGCCAATGCGCAGCTCACGGGCATGAATGCCCTGAAGCTGGCGCTGTCGAACCTCAACGGCGCGATCACCAAGCTTTCCCAGGCCACCACTTACAGCACGTTTGCGGCCACGTTGTCGAATACGTCCGTGGGCACCACTTCCACGCTCACCTCCGCCCAGCCGGGCAGCTACAACGTGGTGGTGTCGCAGCTGGCCACCGCGCAGAAGCGCAGCAGCAATACCTATGGTGCCAAGGATGCAGTAGGCCAGGGCACGCTGACCATCGCCGTGGGTGGCAAGAATATCAATGTCGCCGTGTCGGCCACGGCCAGCCTTGCCGACATCGCCGCGGCCATCAATGGCGCCACCGGCAACCCGGGCGTGCAGGCCACGGTGGTGAACGGTGCCAGTGGCTCGCAGCTGCTGCTCAGTTCCACCAAGACGGGCGTTGCCAATGCCTTCACCGTCACCGCCAACGCCACCAGCAGCGATGGCCTTCTCGCCTTCGCCAGCCAGCTGGCGACACCGGCGGCCGACGGCACGGGTGTCGCCCAGGATGCCAAGCTCACGGTGGATAATATTCCCGCCACCAGCGCCAGCAATAACGTCAGCGGCGTGCTCGATGGCGTGACGCTGAACCTTACCGCGACCGGCACCACCCAGCTGACCGTGGCCCAGGACACCAGCGGCATCACCCAGGACGTGTCGGATTTCGTCGACGCCTATAACGATTACCAGACCACAGTCGACACCCTGGAAAGCTACGACCCCAACACCAAGACATCGGGCGTGTTGCTGGGCGACAGCATGCTCAATTCCGTCAAGCGCCAGGTGGCGAGCCTGATCAGCGGCTCGGTGCCGGGCAATGCCATTGGCACCCTGGCGAACCTGGGCATCAAGCGCGATTCCACCGGCCAGATGAGCTTCGACAATGATCAATTGTCGGCGGCCCTTGCCAGCAACCCCACCGGGGTGCGTGATCTTTTCAGCGGCAGCAACGGCCTGGCCACCAAGCTTGCCACGACCACCAATACGCTGATCGCGAGCTCCGGAATCATCGCTACCCGCGCCACGGCCCTTACGGCCAGCCTGACGCGCCTTGACACGCAGCAGACCGCGCTTGACTCGCGCATGTCCACCTATGAATCCATGCTCCGTACGCAGTACACGCAGCTCGATACCCTGATGTCGACGTTGAATACCACCAGCTCGTACCTGACCAAGGCACTGGCTGGACTGGAAGCGACGTACACCAAGAACAACTAAGGAAGAAGCCATGTCCTACGGTTACCCGCGCAGCGCCAGCGCCATGTACCAGCAGAACGCGGTGCACGGGCGCGTGGAAGACGCCGATCCGCACCAGCTGACCATGCTGCTGATGGACACGGCCATCGAGCGCATCAACCAGGCACGCAATCACCTGGCCCGCGGCGACCTGGGCGGCAAGGCGATCAGCGTGTCCAAGGCGATGGCGATCTTGGTTGAACTGCGCGCAAGTCTGGACCATGCCAAGGGCGGCAAGCTCAGCGGTCGCCTGGAAGCGCTTTACGAATACGTCGGCCGCCGTTTGCTGGCGGCCCAGGCGCACAACGATGATGCCGCCCTGGCTGAATCGGCCCGTCTGCTTGGCCCGATCCGTGACAGCTGGCGCGAGATTCGCAGCCAGTACCTGGCCGAACTTCACTCGGGCGCCGCTTGATGAGCTCCGCCAACCACGATGCCCTGCGCGTGGCCGTCGCCACCAGCGAACGCATGCTTACCGCGGCGTCGGCTGGCGACTGGGACGCCGTGGCGGCACTGGAACCGGAGCGTGCCCAGGCGTTGGGCCGGGGGCATCCGGCCGATACCACCAGCGTGGAACTGCTTCGCCGCATGCTCGAGTGCAACCGTGCCATCGAGGGCCACGCCGCCACGGCCCGGGCGGAGGTGGCGCGCAAGCTTGGCCAGAGCGGACAGGGTTACCGCGGCGCCAGTGCCTACCTGGCTGCTGCCCGCAGTTGATTGCCATGCAAGCCCACGCGCCACAAGCCTTGCCCGACCTGGTCGACGACACCAGGGAACTGATCGACGCTGTCCTTGCCCGGCTGGATCGGGCCGACCGCGTGCTCGGCGAGCTCTGCTCGCAGTTGCTTGCACCGCCGCCATGAGCCTGGACGTGATCGAACGCGCCCTGGCCATCACCGGCGCCATGCATGAAGCGGCGGCGCGCCAGGACTGGCGGGCTGTTGCCGTCCTGGAGACTGAACGTGCCGCCTTGCTGCAGGGCCCGCTGCCCGCCGACGACGCTACGTTGAAGTCGATCAAGGCCATGCTTGCCATAGACGCGATGACAAAGACCCGCGCGCGGGAAGCGCGGGACAACCTTTGATATGTGCGCCGCGTCACAAAAAGCGTATCGTCTGCTCAACGAAAGGGGAGCGGGCAGGGTATGAGCCAGGACATCTATAGGGAGTTCAGCGACCGGGTCGCCTACGAGGCCCTGCTGCATGCGTCCTGCACCCTGGCCGACGCCCCCGAAGGTCGCGAACTGGCCTTGCTCAATGAGCGCAATGCCAGCCTGCTGACCACCGTGGGTTCGCTCACCGAGCGTCGCGCCGACACCCTGGAAGACGATAGCGCTGTCCTGCAGGAGCTCACCCGCATCGATGCCAAGCTCAATGCAGTGATCGAACTGGTCAATCGCCTTGCGCTGCCGTCGGCCGCCCTGCCACCCCGCGTGGAGGTGCGGTTCAACGCCTGGGCAGCGGAGCTTCCACGCAAGATCCTGCCCGATCCGGGCAAGCGGGTGATGCTGCGCATCCATTTCGATGCCTGCCGTGCGTTGCCCCTGGAGTTGCCCGGCCAGGTGGTCCATGCCCCGGGTGCCCATGTGGGCCTGGTGGCTTTCCAGGGACTCTCCGAAGGTGTCCGCGACGCCATGGAAAGGCTGGTGTTCCGGCAGCACCGGCGCCAGGTGGCCGAAGCCCGGCAGACGGTGCGCTAAGCCGCCCGTGGCACCGGCTGGGGTCAGAGTTATAACTCTGACCCCCAAACCCCTACGGCCCCTTCCGGGCCGCCGAAGTGCCTTGCATCAAACGTTTTCACGCGCTTTGGACACACTGCGTCACATTTGCGACGCGTGTCGTCATTGCTGGCGGTTGCGTCACTTTCTGACCCATGCCTTGCCGGTAGTTGCCCTGTTCCGGCAGCGTCGTAGGAATCGACGGGGTTCGCGGCACTTTTCTGCCGCCACCGCAGCGTTGTGCGTCGGATTTCCGGCGATGGCACGCTTCTTGATCTATCCCATTCAGCAGAGGGTCAAGAGCCCGTCCGGCATCGCCGACGGGTCATCACATTCGCACCAAGGGGTAAGGTCGTGAAGTCTTCCATCATTCTGGTCGTCGAGCCTGACAACAGCCGCGCCG
>NZ_DATHFX010000232.1:0-12959 GCF_035317885.1 Pinirhizobacter sp. | reverse complement strand
TGCTTGGTTA
Source organism: Pinirhizobacter sp. (assembly GCF_035317885.1). GTDB lineage: Bacteria > Pseudomonadota > Gammaproteobacteria > Xanthomonadales > Rhodanobacteraceae > Pinirhizobacter. The sequence continues at coordinate 12,949 of NZ_DATHFX010000232.1, read as the reverse complement.
AGTCGTGCCGGGTGTGTCATTAAAAGGGCGCCCTGGTGGCGCCCTTTTTCTTGGCTCGGGCGTGGTCGCAGGAGCCGGGGGCGGCCAGCCTCGTCGCTCCGGTTACACCGGCGCTTGGGAGAAGAGGCCGCTGCGCGGCTTTGTTTGATGGCTGCGCCCCGGCGCGCCAGCGATTCCAACAAGCACCCGCGCATGATAGGGATCTCCGGGGGCATGGCCTCCTACTGCCGCTTCGAAGTCTGTGCGCTCTTTCGAGTTTTGACCCGGGCTGTCTGGGCGGTCTTTTTTGTTGTCTTCACGGTTTTCATCAAACCTTCTCATAAATCGCTTTAAATAACCGGCTTCATGCTTCTGCAAAAAGGACTTTTGCATTGTCCTAACGCATCGGCGAGAATCCTGCCCATTACCCACGGAGTTAATCATGGCCGTCGACCTGAAAAACCTGACCCACAACCAGCTCAACGAGCTGATCGCCCGCGCCCAGGCGCGCCAGGGAGAGCTTCGCAAGGAGCGCGTGGTCAAGCTGCGGGACAAAATCCACGCACTGATCAAGGCCGAAGGTTATTCTTTCGACGACGTCTTCGGCGGCCGCGCCAAGCCGCGCCGGGTTATCGGCAAGGTCAAGCCCAAGTTCCGCAACCCGGCCAATCCGGAACAGACATGGACAGGCCGTGGCAAGCGCCCGCACTGGTTCAATGATGCGCTGAAAGCCGGAAAGAAAGAAAAAGACCTGTTGATCGGATAATCCGCCCGATTTATTCCCTAAAGGGAACGGCGCGGGGCAATCAACAAATCGCCAAATAGCAGGCCGGCCACCAGTGAGCCCAAAAGGGTAATAAGCAGCAAGCCGGTATCCATGCCCAGCACCGCGTCACGGTCGAGCAGGTACGACACGCTACGAAAACCCACGCTTCCGGGCACCAGCAGGATGATGCCCGGTTCGCGAATCACCGCACCGGGCTGGTGGGCGAAACGCGCGTAGAGGTTGCTGAGCGCCCCCAACAGGATGCCGCCGACGAATACGCCGAAGGGTGCACCGGAAATCGCCCCGATCCAGCGCGTGCTGAGGTACCCCAGCACCACCGCCGCCATCACCACCGGCCAGTCGCGGCGGGCGGCGCGGAACAGGATGGCGAAGGCGAAGGCGCCGACGATCAATGTGGGCCAGTCAGCCCAGCCGGGCAGCGCCGGCAGGGCGTAGTCACGGGGCACCACGCCCGCCGCGGCGCAAATCTGGGTAGCGGCGACCGTGCCAAAGGTAAGCTTGAGCAGCGTGGCTACTGCTCCGCCCATGCGTGCCACACCGGAAACCAGATGCTGGCTGGATATCTCGCGCACGGCGGTGGTAAGCGCCATGCCGGGTAGCAACACGATCAGGCTACCTAGGATGACGGATTTCAGCGCCAGCGGCACGATATAGGCGCTCACCAGGGTGGCGATGAGGGTAGCGACCAGGGCGCTGATGGCTTCGCTTGCCACCGACAGCCGCGGCCGACTTACCGACAGCACGGTGATGGCACCGATGACCACGCCGATGAATCCGGCGGTAAGCAAGTCCACCCATGATGAGTGCAACAGCAGGCCCACCACGGTCGCGGCAGCCAAGCCATAACTGGCGATGACAGTCACGTGGGCTTTCGCCGACTCCGGGGCACCCAATGCTCGCAGCAAGTGGAAGCCTTCACGCAAGTCGATCTTGCCGTCGATCACACCGTCGGCGATGCGGTCGGCCTCGACCAGGCGGGCCAGGTTGACGTCCCCGGGCGGCAGCCGCATCACCTGGGTGACCTGGGCTACGCCCTCCTCGCCCTGGGCGAGGTCGGCGAAGGAGACGATGATGGCGGTGGGGCTGGACCAGACTTCGGCCGCGAGCCCAAGGCGCTGGGCGGCGCTGGACATGGCACCTTCCAGGCGTGGCGCCGTGGTGCCGTACTGGTGAAGGCGGCGTGCCAGTTCCACCAGGAAGGCGATGCGCGTGTTGAGCGCCGCCGTGGCGAAGCCGATCGCGGGCGGCGCCGGCCTGTCCACCGCGTTCATGCCGCGGCTCGTACCTGCAGCATGCTGCCGCTCACCGACATCACTTCCACTTCGGTGCCTGCAGACATGTCCGGCCCCGACACCAGCCAGACGCCGTCGCCTACGCGGGCCTTGCCGCGACCGTTGACGATCGGTTCCACCAGCACCAGCCGCTGGCCCACCAGTTGTTCCCCGCGCCGATTGAGCAATGAAGCCGACGGCTCGCCGCGCTCAAGACGCGGGCGCAGCCATTTCCAGTAGGCGAAGCACGAGGCGAATGTGAACACCCCGAACAGGATGGCCTGGGCAAGCACGCCCATGCCGGGCGCGGCGAACAACACCACGCCCATGGCGCCGGAGGCGATGCCGATCCACAGGAGGAAATAGCCCGGAGCCAGCATCTCGCCGGCGATCAGCACCAGCGCAAGGATCCACCACAGGTAGTGCATCGCCAATGCAGGCATGGCCATCAACCCACCGGACGCGGCGGTTGCGCGCGCGCCGCCGCCTGCTGGGACACCGCGTCACGCGCAAGCTCGGCGATACCTGCCAGCGAACCGAGGATGCCGGTCGCCTCCATTGGCAACAGAAGGGTTTTCTGGTTGGGCGATTTGGCCATTTCCTTCAGCGCATCGACGTAGTTGTTGGCCACGAAGTAGTTCAGCGCATTGACGTTGCCGTTGACTATCGCCTGCGACACCATCGTGGTTGCCTTGGCCTCGGCCTCGGCCAGGCGTTCGCGGGCCTCGGCCTCGCGGAAGGCCGCTTCCTTCTTGCCCTCGGCGGAAAGAATGGCCGATTGTTTCTCGCCCTCGGCTTTCAGGATCGCCGCCTGGCGGAAGCCCTCGGCGTCGAGGATATTGGCGCGCTTCTCGCGTTCGGCCTTCATCTGGCGGGCCATGGCGTCGACGAGGTCGCGCGGCGGGGAAATGTCCTTGATCTCGATGCGGTTGACCTTCACGCCCCAGGGATGGGTGGCCTCATCGACCACGTTCAGGAGCTTCGCGTTGATCGCATCGCGCTGGCTCAAGGATTCGTCCAGGTCCATGGAGCCAAGCACGGTACGGATATTGGTCATGATCAGCGCCAGCGCCGCGCGCTCGAGGTTGGCCACCTCGTAGGCGGCCTTGGCGGCATCGAGTACCTGGTAGAACACCACGCCGTCGACGCGCACCACCGCGTTGTCCTTGGTGATGACATCCTGCGAGGGGACATCGAGCACCTGCTCCATCATGTTCATCTTGCGCCCCACCGCATGGTAGATCGGGATCAGGAAATGCAGCCCGGGGCTAAGGGTCGTGGTGTATTTTCCGAATGTTTCGACCGTCCATTCCCAGCCTTGCGGCACGATGCGTACCAGGCGGGTGATGGTAATGACCACCAGGACGACGACAACCAGTGCAACCATGCTTCCCATAACCTAAGCTCCATGCGGGTAGAGCCTCAGTATACCTACCGGCCGGGGTTCAAAGCGGCAGGAATAAACTCACGCGCAGGCCACCGCCCTCGCGGTTGGCCAGCGCCACCCGGCCGCCATGGGCCTCGGCGATCTCGCGCGCCAGCGCAAGGCCCAGGCCCGTACCTGAGCGCTTGGTGGAATAGAACGGCAGCAGCGCCTGCGCCAGCACCGTTTCGCTCATGCCGGGCCCGCGGTCGGACACTTCCAGGCGAACCATCCGCGCCACCACCGCTACCGACAGTGCGACTTCGTCGTCCGGGCCACCGGCCTCGTGGGCGTTCTTGATCAGGTTGATCAGCACCTGTTCGATCTGCGCGGCGTCGAAGTGCCCCGGTTCCTCCGGCAGGCGGCCGTCGAGCCGGAACTGGCAATGCAAGGCCAGCGACTCGATATACGACGGCCAGTCGATCGCCACCGGCTGCGGCGCCGGCAACTTGGCGAAACTGGCGTAGCCGGCGATGAAGCCGTGCAGGTGGCGCGTACGTTCGGCGATGGTGCCGAAGACACCGGGCAGCCGGTCGGTATCACCGCGCCGCGCAAGCTCGGCACCCGAGTGTGCCAGCGACGATATCGGCGCCAGGGAATTGTTCAGTTCATGGCTGATCACGCGAATCACCCGTTTCCAGGTGGCGACTTCCTGCCGCGAAAGCTCGCGCGTCATGCGGCGGAACAACTGCAGGCGGTGCGGCCTTCCCTGCAGGCGGAAATTGCGCTGCGAGATATGGAAGGTTTCCTCGCTTCCTTCCATCTCCACGGTGAGCAGGGCGTCTTCGCCCGAAGCGATCGCCTTGCGCAGGGATTCGGAGGTGCCGGTGAGTATCTCATCGAAAGCCAGCCCGTGCAGACTGCGGCCCTCGTTGAACAAATGCCGCGCGGCGATGTTGGCGTAGGTCACCTTGCCCGCGGCGTCGGTGAGCACCAGCGCCACGGGCGTGTTCTGCACCACGGTATCAAGCAGCAGTTCGCGCTGGGCCAGGTTCTGCCGCTGCTCGCGCAGGGTATTGCCCAGGGCATTGTGCGAACGGATCAGCGCGCCGAGTTCGTCGCGCCGATGCGAGGCAATGGAAAAGCTGAAATCGCCATCGCGATAGCTTGCCACGGCACCTTCCAGGGCACGCAACAGCCGCTGCAAGGGCCGGGTTACCCGATGTGCCAGGAGGCTCGCCAGCGGCAGCAGTACCACTACCGTGGCAAGCATCGCGCCCAGCGACCCTACGCCACCAGGCGCGGCGATGCTGAGCTTGAACCATGTGTTGATCGATACAATGACCTGCGGCAGCGGCCACACGGTAACGCCGACATAAAGCAACGCGCCCGACAGCGCGGCCGCGGCAAGCAGCAGGGTCAGCCTACCCTCAAGGCTCAACAGCCGCATCGGCTCACCGGCATGCAGGATCCATCGGGGTCTGTGCGCATTGCACTGGCGGGCGGCCGTCCTGGGCACTGGGCGGCTGGCCGGCTTTCTCGAAAGGCCGGCGATCCGGGTAAGGGTCTTTAAGCTGTGCGGGCTTGTTGTCGCGGAATTTGAAATGGCTGTCGGTTTCGCCAGTGCGGGGCGCACGGGAATTGTCGTAGGCGTCGGCAGCCGTGGTGCTGCGGGCCGGCCCGAACTGGTCGGCCGCCGGACGCGAAGCGGACTGGGCGAAGCTCGCCCCCGCGAACGTGGCGATGCATAGGGCAAAGGCAAAGGGACGGTACATGGCGCTGCATCCTCGATCAGGCACGTGACGCACGTTGTACCTCACTTGGTGTTACACGCGACAGGGCCGGAAGGAATCAGCCGGCCACGGCCAGGCCATAGCGCTCGATCCGGCGATACAGGGCCTGGCGCGAAAGTCCCAGGGTCTGCGCGGCCCTGCTGACCACGCCGCCGGAGCTGGCCAACGCGGTTTCGACCGCCTCCCGAGAGGGTTCGTCGAGGTTGCGCATGGCCGAGGGCGAGGCAGCCGGGAGGTTCAAGTCGCGCACGGCGACCACGCCGTCGCTGGCCAGCAGGCGGGCACGTTCGATGGCGTTCTTCAGCTCCCGGACGTTGCCCGGCCAGTCGTGCGCCAGCAATGCATCGCGGGCTTCCTCTGACAGCCTGGCCCGGCCATCGAGGAAATGCTCGGCCAGGGGAAGGATGTCGTCCACGCGCTCGGACAAAGGCGGCAGGTTCACTTCGATCACGTTGAGGCGATAGAAGAGGTCCTCGCGGAACGTACCGGCACGGATCATGGCTTTAAGGTCGGCGTTGGTGGCGCTGATCACGCGCACTTTCACCTTGTGCGTGCGACCTGAACCCAACCGCTCGAACTGCCCAGACTCGAGCACGCGCAGGAGCTTCATCTGCCCCGGTAGCGGCAAGTTGCCGATTTCATCCAGGAACAATGTGCCACCGTCGGCCATTTCGAAACGGCCCTCGCGGGCCCGGTTGGCGCCGGTGTAGGCACCGGCTTCGGCACCGAATAATTCAGCTTCGATCAATTCCCCCGGCAGCGCGCCGCAATTGACCGCGATGAAGGGCCCGCGGCTTACCGGGGAATTGGCGTGCACGATCGCCGCGATGCGCTCCTTGCCGGCGCCATTGGGGCCGGTGACCAGTACCGGGACGTCGGAACGAGCCACCTGGCAGGCCAGCTCCAGCGTGCGGCCCATGGCCTCGGAGGCGAATACCAATCCATCGAGCTCGTACTTGCGCTGCAGCGCCTCGCGGCGCTTGCGGCGCTCGACCCGTGCCCGGGTGACTTCCTTGGTGGACTCAGCCAGTTCCAGCAGGTTTTCCACCGTGGCCAGCAGCTTGGCGTCGTCCCAGGGCTTGCCCAGGTAGTCCGCGGCACCGGCCTTGACCAGCTCCACGGCCGTTTCAAGGTGCGTCCAGGCCGTGAGCAGGATCACCGGGAGGTCCGGGTGGCGCTCGCGCACGGCGCGGAACAGGGCCACGCCCTCAGCGCCAGAGGTGGTGTCGGCGGTGAAGTTCATGTCCTGGACCAGTACGTCCACGCTCTCGCGCTCCAGGAGGCCTAAGCCTTCTTCCGGCGTAAGGGCCACCAGGGGGCGGATCTCGCGCAACGAGAAGGCCAGCGACAGCGCGTCGCCCACGGCCGGGTTGTCGTCGATGATCAGGACAGTGCGCATCTTTGCTCTTCGCATGGAGGCATGGATGCATCTCCACGCCGAAAGGTTGAAAGGGCCCGCTAAAAAAATTCTAGCAGGCCAGTGCTTCAGGCGTTGCGCGTGGCTTCCACAGGCGACACCTTCGAGGCCCGCATCGCCGGTGCCAGCACGGCGCCCTGCCCCAGCAGCAACAGCAGCACCACGCCAACCAACACGTACACCACCGACATCCGTTCGGTCTCGAAGTGCTGCTGCAGCCACATCGACATGCCGATGGCCATGGCGCTGCCCACCACCACGCCCGCCGCGCCGATGAGGAAATTCTCGGTCAGGAAATAGGTGAGGATGTCCCGCTTGGTGGCGCCCAGCGCCCGGCGCACGCCGATCTGCTTGCGGCGCTGGCCCACCCAGAAGCTGGTCAGGCCCACGATGCCTGCCGCGGTGATCGCCAGCAGCACCGCGCAGACGATGCCCATCATGATCGCCATGCCGCGGTCGCGTTCATAAGCCTTGCGGCGCACATCGGCGAACGTCTGCACGCCGTTCTCGTCGGGCAACGTGCGCATGCGGTTGTTCTTCACCAGGACGTCCAGCACATGCGAGCGCACGGATTCTTCCTGACCCGGCTTGGCGCGCACCATGTAGGCGTTGTAGTCGGTATTGAGGACGGCCGGCAGGAACGTCACGTACTGGTCCCACGTCTGGGCAAAGGAACTCACCCACGGCACCTGGGTCTTTTCCACGATGCCGACGATGGTGGTGGGCTTCTTTTCCTCGGTCAGGTAAATGTTCTTGCCAAGCGCCGAGCCATCCGGGAACAACTTGTCGGCCAGCGCCTTGGTCACGATCGCCACGGGACCTGCAATGGATTTCTTCGGGTCCTGGTCGATGACGTCTCCGGCATTGAAATCGCGACCGGCAATCAGCTTGGCGCCCAGGGTGGCAAGCGCGTGCTCGTCGACGAAGTAGATCGCCGTCTGCCCGGTGGATTTCTTCTGGTCGGGATTGGTCCGCGCCCCCATCGACCAACCTCCGTTGCGCAGCGGGTAGGAGTTGGTGGCGTACACCGATGCCACGTCCGGCATCTGGCGCAGCGCCTGGAGATCGGATTTCACCAGCGGGACGAAATTCTCCGTGTTGCCCACCAGGCGGTTGGTCACGATCACCAGGTTCGATTCGTCGATACCCGTGCCGCGCGACAGGTGGCTTACGCGCTGGTGGATGATGAACAGCGCATTGCAGACGATGGCCAGGGTCAGCGCAATCTGCAGGGCAATGAGGATGGTGCCGGCCTTGTGCTGGCGCAGCGCGGATACGATCGGCTTGATCATCATCGTCATGGCCCTTAGTTGGATTTCAGCTGCCACGCGGGCTGCACTTGGGTCGCACGCCAGGTGGGATAAAAGGCCGCCAGCAAGGTGGCGATGACGGCAACGAGCAAGGTGATCAACACCAGAGAGATATCGAGCGTTGCCAGGCGGGCGATGTCTGGCTCGAATACCAGCCCCACGCCCATCACGCCAAGGCCCGTCAATAGCAGACCCAGGATGCCGCCGGCCACACCCACCGCTGCTGCCTCAAGCATGAACTGGTAATAGATTTCCTTGCGCGACGCGCCCAGTGCGCGGCGCACGCCGATTTCCGGCGCGCGGCGCATGAACTTCGCCAGCAGCAGGCCCACGGTATTGACCAGGCAGATCACCAGGAATCCCAGCGATACGAACAGCGATATCTGCGTCTCGGCCGGCACCACGTGCTCGGCATCGAGGAAGTCCATCACGTCGCGCAGGCGCACGTTGTTCGGCCAGCGGAAACGCCCGGCCTGGCGCTGCCCGTCGACATAGTTGGTAAGGAACTGCTTGTAGCTGGCAGCGGCCGCGGCATCGGGCAGTTCCACCCACATCGCAAGCCAGATGCATTCGGAGCGCAGGTAGTTGTCCCAGCCATCGCCCGGGTCGCTGTTGCAGTTGTTGTTGCCGTTGCTCGCCTTTTGCAGCTCCACGGCGCGGGTGAAGGGCATGTACAACTGTGCACCCTTGTCGAAACCGCCTGTATTCACCAGGTCAAAGAACCGTGGCGAGGCATCCCAGTCTTCGATCACGCCCGACACCACGTACAACCTGCCGTCGAGGTTGACCTGCTTGCCAACGCTGTTGGCGCCACCGAACACCTTGTCGTTGAGTTTCTTGGTGATGACCACGACCGCGGCGTGGCCCTCGTCGTCCTCGGCTGTCCAGGGCTTGCCGAAGATGAAGGGCACATCGAACATCGGGAAGAAGTCGGTGTACACCGCATAGGCGCCCTGGCGCTGGGGTAGCGAGGACGGATCGTCCGGGATAAGCGCCGCGGCGATCGGATAGAGCGCCGTCTGCCGCGGCGCCTTGTGCGCGCGCATCAGCGCGACCACGTCCTTGTAGGTCATCGAATCGGGTGGCTCACCCTTCTCGGTGTCCTCCGGCCCCCAGTTGTCGATCGCCGGATGGAACAGCTGGGCGGATTTCTGCGGGATGGGATTGCGAGAGGTAGCACGGAATACCGAATAGGTGGTCATCGACGCCGCCACGCCAAAACCGATCGCCATCACCATCAAGGCAGTGAGGATGGGGTTGCGCCTCAAGCTGCGCAGGCCGAGCTGGAAGTAGTAGGCGAACATGGGTGGCTCCCTCGATGGTTCAGATGTTGCGGGTGGCGACGACAGGAGGCACCGCGGCGGCACGCCGCGCGGGGCCAAGCACGGCCAGCTGACCCAGAAGCCAGAGGATCAGCGCGCCGTAAGGCAGGTAATACGCAGGAAGCAGCGGCAACTCGTACTGCTTCATCAGCACGGCGCTCAACACGTAGGCCAGCACCATGCCGACCACGATGCCGCCACCGACGATGAGGAAATTCTCCAACTGGAAATAGTGCAGGATGTCGCGCCGCGTGGCACCGATGGCGCGACGGATGCCGATCTGCTGGCGCCGTTGCTGCACCCAGAAGCTGGCAAGGCCCACGATACCCAACGCCGATACCAGCAATAGCGCGGCGATCACGCCAACCATCATCATGGCCATGGACCGCGTGTTGGCGAAGTAGGCGTCACGCAACGTCACCAACGGACCCGATGCCTGGGCGTTGATGATCACGCCGCGCTCATCGCGCGAGATCGCCGCCGTGGCGCGGCGGAACACCTCTTCCGCATGGCCTGGAACGGTCCGCAACAGGTAGACGCTGGCCAGGCCCGTGCCCGGCAACGTCGGCATCAGGAATGCATTGGTGGTGGCGAACGGGCTGGGATTGGGACGGACCAGGCGTGCCAGCAGACCCACCACGCGCAAGGTCTGGTTGCCCGACAGCACCACTTTGCCCAGCGGATCCTGCCCGGGCCACAGCTTGGCCGCATAGTCCGCGTCCACCAGCACGACCGAAGTCTTGGGCAGGAAGCCGTCGACGTGGGCGTAGTCATCGAGAGTGAACCAACGTCCGGAGACCAGGCGCAGGCCAAGCGTCTTCGCGAAATTGGCATCGCCCAGGTAGAAATGCCCCTGCAGGTGGAATACCGGGTCGTTTGGATCGATGCGGAAGCCCATTTCGCCCGCTTGCGGCCCGAAGGGGGTGGCGTTGGCCACCGATACCGACTCCACCCCTGGCAGCTGCGCCAGTCGCTGGCGCAACCGCGGAGCGAGGTCGGCGGCCTGGTCGTCGGTCACGCCATCAAGCGTGATGGCCACAAGGCGGTCTTCGTCCACACCGCTTTGCACGTGCGACAGTCGCACGCGCTCGGTTACTAGGTACAGCGCGTTGCACAGTACCGCGCAGGCCAACGCAATCTCCATGGCGATCAGGAACGTCGCCATGCGATGCTTCTTCAGAGCCGCAAGGATGGGCGCGATCTGCATCACTGCACCTTCAACTGCAGGGCCGGTGCAACCCGGCTGGCACGGAACGCCGGAAAGATCCCGGCAACGATGCTGGCGCCCAGCGCGACCGCCAGGGCCAGCAGGAACAGCGGGATGTTCACCGAAACAAGGTCGGCGTATGCCACGGGCTGGTGGCGGATGGCCACCACGCCGAGCACGGTGAAGAGCAGCCCGAACAACCCGCCGATGCTGCCGATCAGCCCTGCTTCCACCAGGCACTGCCCGAAGATCGCCCCGCGCGACGCGCCCAGCGCCCGGCGCACGCCGATTTCGTTGCTGCGGCCGATGAACTTGGCCAGGAGCAGCCCGACGGTATTGAATAGGCAGATCGCCAGGAAGGCGAATGCCAGCCATGTCTGCAGCTTCACGTCGGCGGGGATCACCTGCTGGAAGGCGAGCCACTCGTGCAGGCTCAGCATGCGCGTCAACTTGGGATGGGGAAAACGGCCGATGCTCCGCTGCTGTGCGTCGTAGTCGTCGAGGAAGCGGCTGAACCCGTCGCGCGCAGCGGCCGTGGGCAACTCCACCCACAGGCCCACCCATGCGCAGGGCTGGGTCATCATGTGCTTGAAGTCGATGTTACCGTTCGACCAGCACGTGAACGGTTGCATATCGGCCTGCGCGATGTCGATGCCCGTGGCCATCGGCAGGAAAATGTCCTCCGTCGGGCCGTAGAAATCGCCCGTGTCGCCGCCGCTGTTGCGCGATCCAGCGAGCATGTAGAAACGGGGGCGGGGACGCCAGTGATCGAGCACACCCACCACGCGAAGCTGCGCGCCGTTGATGACGACATCCTGGCCCACGCTGTTCGCACCGCCGAAGAGGCGCTGGTTCAAGGTGGCCGAAAGCACCACCTGCCGGGCGGCCCGCCCTTCGTCTTCAGGCGTCCATGGACCACCATACTTGAACGGCACGTCGAACATCGGGAAGAAGTCCGAGGTGGTGGCGAGCGTGGCGACGGTAAAGGGCGACTGGCCCGACGCGGTGGGGACCACGTGCGTGGATGCTTCGGCAACCATCGCCTGGCGCGTCGCGCGATGCGCAGCCCACAGGTCGTGGGCGCTGGCGTAGTCCATGAGATCCATGGGCCAGTGCCTGAGCGTGGCTCCGGTGGAAGGTTCCAGCTGCGGGTAGAAGAGCTTGTCGCTCTTTCCCGGCAACGGGTCGCCCGACAGCAGGAACATCACGGACAAGGTGGTCATGCTGGCGCCGATGCCCACGGCGATCGCCAGCACCATCAGTGCGGTGAGCATGCGCGTGCGGCGCAGGCTGCGAAGGGCAAGGAAGAAGTAATAGCCCAGCACGTCAGCTCCTGGTCGCTTCGACGGGAGGGATGTGCGAGGCGCGCAACGCCGGCGCGAAGGCCGACGCCTGGCCCAGTACGATGAGCGCGACAATGCCCGCCACCACGTAAGTGACGGACAACCTCGCCAACTCGAACTGGACCATCAGCCAGGCATTGATGGCGAACGCCATCACCGCGCCGACCAGTACGCCGCCGACGGTGATCAGGGCGTTTTCGGCAAGGAAATAATTAAGGATGTTCCGGCGCGTGGCACCCAGTGCGCGGCGGATACCGATCTGGCGGCGGCGCTGGCCCACCCAGAAGCTCGACAGCCCAACCACGCCCGCCGCGGTCACGGTCAGCAGGATCAGGCATACCGCGCCCATCAGGATCGCCATGCCGCGGTCGGCACGATAGGCACGTGCACGGATGCCGGCGAAGCTCAACACGCCATCGTCTTCCGGGATCACCCGCTGCGGGTCCACGGCATACAGTGCATCGGGCACGGCTTTCATGGCCGAGTCCAGCCTTCCGGGGCGGGCGCGGATGGCGTAGGTACGATAAGTGAAGGAGAACCGCGCCGGCACGATCGATGTCTGCCAGGCAAAACTTTCCGCCCATGCCTGCACGGAGGAACTTTGCAGGCGATCGACCACGCCGATGATCCGGGTAGGTGGCGCAGCGGGCCCGACATACACTGTCTTGCCGACCGCGTCGCCGTCCGGGTAAAGCTTCTGTGCCAGCGCCCTGGAAATGATCAGCTGAGCCGGTGCAACGCGATCGCGCAGGCCGTGCGGAAGAACCTCTTCGGGCCGGAAATTCCGTCCTTCCACCAGGTGCAGCCCCAAGGTTGCCAGGGTGTGCTCATCACCCAGGAAGAAAGCGGTGGAAGGGCCAACCTTGTCGCCGTCGGGCGATTGCCCCAGCCAGCCGGTCCAGTTGCTGTTGGCAAGGGGCAATGTGTTGGTGACGTAGGCATCGGCCACATCAGGAAGCGAGCGGATCGCAGCCAGGTCCGTGCGCACGTCGGCATCGAGCCGTGCCTTGGCCGCCTCGCCATCGCTGGACAGTCCCGTGCGCTGCACGCTCACCTTGAACAGGTTTGCTTCATCGATTCCCGTCGGCCGGCCGATTCGCTCGATCCGCGTGGTGATGATGAACAGCGCGTTGCAGACGATCGCCAGGGTCAAGGCG
>NZ_DATHFX010000231.1:0-2222 GCF_035317885.1 Pinirhizobacter sp. | reverse complement strand
CCCGACGAAGGCAGCACGACGCTCAGCCGGGATGTGGCGGCCATCCTGAAAGCACCTTTCCTGGTTGGAGCCAAGCGCTACGAAGGGAACCACCCGGTGGATGTGGATCTTTTCCAGCTCCCGGACTGGCGTTGCCACACGCCGGTGATTGTTGATGCCATCCTGTCCACCGGACAGACGATGCTGGCAGTGATGGAATGTGCCCGTCATGCAGGTCTGCCGCCCGCTGTCTGTGTCGCCGTGCATGGCCTATGCGGCGACAAAGCCGTTCGGGCCCTGTTTCGGCAAGGGTGCGCGGCGGTGGTCACCACAAACACGATCTCTGGCGTTACCGCACTCATTGACGCATCCGAGGACATTGCCCTTTCCCTGCCCAAGCTCAAGGGTGCAGAAAGGCCCGCGAACGCCGTGGCGGCTTAGTTGGCCAGACGTTACGGCACGAGCACAGCGCGCCCGGTGAAACGGCCTAGTGCGAAAACAGCACGGGGATGCTCCCCAACACGAGCAGTTCGCGGGTCACGCCGCCCAGGACCCATTCCCGGCTCCGGGTATGCCCGTAGGCGCCACACACCAGGAACTGTGCGCCGGTTGTGCGGACGTGGTGGATCAACGCCAGGCCAACGCTGTCCTCGCGTCGAAGGATCTGCGTTACGCGGGGATTGAAGTTCCTTCGTTTTAGTGCCTCGACCAGGGGCGCGACATTTTCATCGTCTTCTTGCGCGCAGACAGTCACCAGGTCGATCGTGGCGCCGGCAGACAAAAGCGGCAAGGCGTCATGCAATGCCCGGGCGGCTTGCGGCGTAGCGCGCCACGCTACCGCCACGTGCGATAGCGATGCATCGAGATTGGCGCTACGGGGCACCACCATCACGGGGCGGCCCGATTCGAGCATCAATGCTTCGATATATTGCCGACTGCGCACAGCCTCCATGCCGTCCACCGGTGGCCCGGCGATGAATGCCACATCCGCGCATTGTGCCAGCCGAGCGGCCGCCCGCGGCGGGTTGCCGTCGGTAACCTCTACCACCTCGACGGCAGTGCGCACGTCGCCGCGTTCTTCGAGGTCGCGGACATGGGCTGCCCGATCCCGACCGTCCTTGCGCAGAAGCGCATAGGCCTCGGCCAGGGCCTGGTCGGGCAGTTGCCCCCAGGTCGCATCCGCGCGCCAGGGCAGGTTGACCATCACATGGATGCTGACATGACAACGATGGTGGCGGGCAATGGCGCGTGTCATCGCCGCCGCATGGTCGTCGCCGCGGACATGGATGTCGAAGCAGGCAAGTTCCAGGTGCGCGTTAGTCATGGCGATTCTCCTAGTGCGACATCAGCACGGCGATACCGGACAGTTCAAGGAGCTGGCGGCTCACACCGCCCAAGACCCACTCGCGCAGCCGGGAATGGCCGTAGCCGCCGGCAACGATCAGGTCGGCCTGGACACGCCATGCGTGATCCACGATCGCCTGCCCAGCGCTGGTGGCGCTGGTGTCCAGGTCCACGCACTCGGCTTTGATGCCGTGGTGAGACAGATACGCCAGGAGCGGATCCACCGAATTCTCCGCCAAGGTGGAAGGCGTGCCGGCCCTCAGCACCTGGACCGTGGCGCCGCGCTTCATCAGCGGGATCGCATCGTAGATAGCCCGGGAACTCTCACGCGAGGGTTTCCATGCCACGCAGATCCTTTGCGGCGGCCAATGAAGTTCCTTGTCAGGCGGCACCATCAACATCGGCCGGCCCGAGCGCATCAGTACGCCGACGACAAGATCACGCCAGCACGGCACCTGGAAGCTATCGGCAGGTCGGCCGGGCACCAGGGCGAGGTCCGCCAGCTGGGCACCGTGGCCCGCCAGGCTGGCGCGAGCTTCCACGAACACGTCAATGGTTTCCATCGATGCCGTGATCCCAGCCGAGCGGAGCCGATCGTGGAATGTCGAGGCGTGGCGTTCAGTGTCTGCACGCAAATCGGTGTAGAGCTCGATGACCGAAGGGCTGGCCAGCAGGCCATAGGGGGCCATGGCAGGGCTGGGCATCTGGACGAGGTACTGGGCACGCACATGCGCCGATTCAGCCTGGGCCACTTTGAGGGTGGCATCGGCGAGCGCGCCGTCGCTGTCCAGGCCGCCGAAGGCGACATAAACGTCGTGAATCATGATGAGCTCCAGATCAGTGAAGCATGAATAGCGGCAAGCCCGCATGGCGCAACATGTAGCGGGTTGCCCCGCTCA
>NZ_DATHFX010000230.1:0-15260 GCF_035317885.1 Pinirhizobacter sp. | reverse complement strand
CCACCAGTCCCTCGATGGTGGGCAGGCTACCTTGCGTGGGTTCCCATCCGTGCCACAGGCGCGCGCCGGGCACGCGCAGGCAACTGGCGATCAGGCCGCCGGACACCAGCACCAGGCCGGCAAGCAATGGCGCAAGTACTTCACCGCGCCCGTCGACATACACCCCGGCTGCCAGCGCCAGGCCCATCAGCAGCCATAACCCATAGCCGGCCGCGGCCAGTACCGACAGCACGACACCGGTCAACGGGATGCTGGCCGTGTCCAGCGGACGCCGGGAGGTCAACGTTCGGTCGGCCATGGATGGGGGATTCCATGTCTGGCTGAAGGGGAAGGTACGGCTGGGGCGGCCGCATGATCGGCTATCTTTACCCTTGCCGCGTCCGGAAGCAAACGCCATTCGGCCTCATGCCGAAGACACGCCAGCCGTGGCAAGCTGTGCAATGGGCGCCCGGCCCCCACTTCACGGCGACGAACATGGACCGCTACGAGCGTATTCTGACCCTCCACCGCCTATTGAAGTCGGCCCACTACCCGGTGCCATTGCCGCGGTTGATGGACGAATTGCAATGCTCCCGGGCCACGCTCTACCGCGACGTGGCGTTCCTCCGCGATGGCCTGGGCGCGCCGGTGCAGAGCGCGCCTGGCGAGCAGGCCGCCTTCCGCTACGAGGTCGGCGAGGGCGACAGCTTCGAGCTTCCAGGCCTGTGGCTGACGTCTGACGAACTGGCCGCGCTGCTGGCGTTGAACGAGCTGATCGGCCGTTCGGATCCCGGCGTGTTGGCCAACGCGCTGGCGCCCTTCAAGACACGCATCGAGCGCCTGTTGTCCGACCATGGCAGCGGCAAGTCGCTCCCGGTGGATCGCATCCGGGTCATCTCCTGGGGTGCGCGCACGATGGACCAGCAGTCGTTCCGTATCGTTGCAGGCGCCACGCTCGAGCGTAAGAGCATCACCTTCCGCTACAAGGCGCGCACCACCAACGCCGATTCGCGCCGCACGGTATCGCCGCAGCGGCTCACCCACTACCGCGACAACTGGTACCTCGATGCCTGGGACCATGACCGCGAGGCCCTGCGCAGCTTTGCCGTGGACCGTATCGTCGAACCGCGCGTGCAGGACGCCGCAGCCAAGGACGTGGGCGATGCCGAACTCAACGAGATGCTGGCCTCCAGCTACGGCATCTTCGCCGGCAAGCCCAAGGCATGGGCCACGATCCGCTTCTCCGCGCACGCCGCGCGCTGGGTGGCCGATGAGCACTGGCATTCGCAGCAGCGGGGCGAATGGCTGTCCGACGGCCGCTACGAGTTGAAGGTACCTTATTCCAACTCGCGGGAATTATTGATGGATGTGCTCAAATACGGGCCCGACGCTGAAATCGTCGGCCCGCTCCCGCTTCGCGAGGAGATGAAGATCATGCTGCAGCTCGCGCTCACCGGTTACCAGCAACAACCCGCCTGATGCACTAATGACTGAAATTGCAGAAACAGGAGCGGTGCCCGCTGACAGCGGTTTGCCGCGCCGTCCCAGCGTCGCGCTGGCGCTGGGCGCCGGTGGCGCCAAGGGCCTGGCGCACATTGGAGTGATCGAGGAAATCGAGGCGCGTGGCTTCGAGATCACCGCCATCGCCGGCACCTCGATGGGCGCGCTGATCGGCGGTATCTACGCCATGGGCAAGCTGCCGATCTATCGCGACTGGGTATCGAGCCTGGCGCGCATGGACGTGTTGCGCATGGTCGACTGGACATTCTCCGGCGGTGGCCTGATCAAGGGCGACAAGCTGATGGGCGCGCTGCGCGAGCTGATCGGCGAGATGGACATTGAGTCCCTGCCCCTGGCGTACACCGCGGTGGCGACCGACCTCGACCGCGAACGCGAGGTGTGGCTCACGCGTGGACCACTCTTTGATGCGATCCGCGCCTCCATCGCCATTCCCACCGTATTCCGCCCGCACGTGCAGGATGGCCGCCGCCTGGTGGATGGCGCGCTGATGAACCCGCTGCCGGTCATGCCGCTGCTTCGTGAGCCAGCCGACTACGTGATCGCGGTGAGCGTGGATGGCGTGGCCGAGCCACCCACCCCCGAGCGCGACAAGGAAATCCGCCAGGACGAAGAATCCGGCTACCGCAAGCGCATCGGCGACCTGTTGAACAAGGTGATCCCGCACAGCCAGGTCAAGGCGCGTACGCCCGGGGCGCTGGAACTGCTGAACCAGGCGATGGACCTGATGCAGGCAAACCTTGCCCGGCTGCGCCTTGCGGCCTACCCGCCGGACCTCCTGATCGAGGTCCCGCGCAATGTATCGCTGGCGTATGAGTTTTACCGGGCCAAGGAATTGATCGAGCTCGGACGCATGCGTGCGCGGCAACAGCTCGATCGCTGGCCGCCGGCCATGCAGCTGGCCGAGGCCGACCTTGCCCTCACCCGCGACCGCGAACCGACAGGTTCGGGCACATCGCTGCTTTAGGGCGCGATGTTGGGGGTCAGAGTCATTACCCTGACCCCGGCTGCCGCTACAGCTCGCGGGTGTCGGTGACCTTGCCCCGGCGCATCAGCCAGGCCACGCCGCGAAGGTCGGCAAGGCCAACCCACAGGCGGTCGAGCATGCCGTACTTCGACGTGCCCATCGTGCGCGGGCGGTGGCCCACCGGCACGCTCACGCTCTCAAACCCCGCGCGCTTGACCAGCGCAGGCAGGTAGCGGTGCATATGGTCGAAGTAGGGCAGGCGCAGGAACACTTCGCGCTCGAACAGCTTCAGGCCGCAACCGGTGTCCGGCGTGTCGTCCCTGAGCATGCGTGAGCGCACGCCGTTGGCGATCTTCGAGGAAATGCGCTTGTTGAAGCTGTCCCGGCGCGTGGTGCGCCAGCCGGCGAAGAGGCGCACCTGCGCCTGGGCCGTGGCGCGCGATGCCAATAGCTTGGGAATATCGGCCGGATCGTTCTGGCCGTCGCCGTCGAGCGTGGCGATCCACGACGCATTCGCCGCGCGCACGCCGTTCCACACCGCGGTGCTCTGCCCGCTGCGGGTGACGTGGTGGATGATGCGCAATTCCGGGTGGCGGGATTTTTCAGCCTGGAGCACGGCGAGGCTGTCGTCGCTGGAGTCGTCGTCGACGTAGATGACTTCGTAGTCGATCGTGCCACGCAGCGCCGTGGCGATCTCGGCCAGCAGCGGCGGGATGTTGTCGCGCTCGTTGAACACGGGCACGACGACGGCGAGCTGGGGCATCGGACGATCCCAAGAGAGGCGGGGTCGCGCATTATCGCGCAACTGGCCCCTTAGAGCGACGCCACGCGGTTCCCGCCCACGCCGTCGATGGCGCGCAGCCACGAGCCCTCGGCCCGGTCCAGGGCGTCCATGCTCGCGTCGCGCGAAAGCAGCACCAGGGTGCCGCCGGCCATGGGTATGTCACGGCCCTTCCAGCCGCCCCGGTGGAAGTCGCTGCGGCTGTCGCCCTTGCGGCCGGGGATATACAGGGCCACCACGGGCTGGTCGGTGCCGGCACGGGTGACCACATGCACCGCCTCCTCGCCTCCCACCATGCAATCGTGGACGTAGGTGACATCCGAGGGCATCGGCCCGCGCAAGCGGACGCCGCGGCCGGCGAAGCCCGCCTCGATATCCTGGTCGGCTATCGGGGTGGTCATGGCCAGGGAATTCATCTCGTAGGGCATGTGCGCCACGGCCATGGCCGGCAGGCTGTGGGCGTCGGCGTAATTCCAGCCGAAGCCACCGACGGCCACGGCGAACACCGCGCTGGCCGCCATCGCCATCCAGGTACGGCGACGGAAGCCGTCGCGGCGGCGTTCGGCGGTGGCCTGGGCCAGCAGGACGCGCTCGGCCAGGCCCTGGGGAACGGGAACGGCCATGGCCTCGCCCAGCACGTGCTCGAAGCGCTGTGCACGCTGCCACACCGCCATGCACTCGGGGCAGCTATCGCGGTGGGCAAGGAGGTCGGCGTCGTGCGACATCGGCTCGGTGGCAATGCGGCGGCGGAAGTCCAGGTGATTCATGGCACCCCCTGCGCCGCTGCGCCGCCCTGCAACAGGCTCTTGAGTTTCTGCCGGGCGCGGAAGAGTTGCGTCATCACGGCGCCGGCGGCCTGCCCGGTTTCCGCGGCGATCTCGTTGCAGTTCATCCCGCCCAGCACTTGCATGGCCAGCGGTTCTCGGTATTTTCCGGGAAGTTTCATCATGGCTTCGCGCACGGCAAGGGCATCGTTGCTGCGTTCGGGGCTGGTCCAGGCAGCGTCATCGGGCAAGGTGTCGTCCATCTCCACGGTGTCGAACTGTTTGCGCTCGTAGATCCGCGCATGTTCGCGCCGCAGGATGGTGAACAGCCACGGCTTGGCGGCGTCCGCTTCGCGCAGGGCATCGATGTTCTTCCACGCGCGCAGCAGGGTTTCCTGGACCAGATCCTGGGCCAGGGCATCGTTCCGGCACAGCCAGAAGGCGAAGCGGTACAGATCGCTGCTACAGGCGCGAACCATGGCTTCGTACTGTCGCTGTTTCGGATTCACCTTCCTGGAGACCGGGGCCATGGAGAAAACCTTACATCGGGCTAGCGAATCTTGCCTAGGATGCCTTCCAGTTCGTCGTTGCTGTGGAAGTGGATCACCAGCTTCCCCTTGCCGCCGCGACCCTGGGCCACTTCGACCTTCGCGGCCAGGCGTTCGGCCAGCTCACGCTCAAGGTTGGCGACGTTCGGGTCGCGCGTGGTGGCTGCTGCTTTTGCCTTGCCCACCGGCGCAGTTTGCGCGCGGCGTGCGGCCTCTTCGAGCTCGCGCACCGTCCAGCCATTGCGTGCCGCTTCCAGGGCCAGCGGTTCGGCTATGGAGGCCTGCAGGGTAAGCAGGCAACGCGCGTGGCCCATTTCCAGCTTGCCCTCGTCGAGCATCTGCTTGATGGATGCAGGCAGTTCCATCAGGCGCAGCAGGTTCGACACCGAGGCGCGCGAGCGGCCCACGGCATCGGCGGCCTGCTGGTGGGTGAGGTCGAATTCGTCGATCAGCCGGCCCAGGGCCTGGGCTTCCTCCAGCGGAGTGAGCTCCTGGCGCTGGATGTTCTCGATCAGCGCCATGGCCAGCACCGATTGTTCCGGGACGTCCTTGACGATGGCCGGCAGCTCGCCCAACTGGGCGCGCTGCGCGGCGCGCCAACGGCGCTCGCCGGCGATCAGTTCGTATTTATCCTTGCCGATGGAGCGAACCACGATCGGCTGGATCAACCCTTGCGCCTTGATCGAGGCCGCCAGTTCGTCGAGGGCTTCGTCATTCCAGTGGCGGCGGGGCTGGTACTTGCCGGCCTGGATGTTGCCGATCGGGATCATCCTGAACTGGCCTTCCTGCTCGATCACCGAATGACCGGTGTCGTCGTTGCCGAGCAGGGCATCAAGACCTCGCCCGAGTCCTCGTTTCTTCGCCGCCATGGAATCTCCTTAACTTGCCGCTGCGTCGGGACCGGCGTCGACGACCAGCGCAGCGCCGGACGGTTCGGTACCGCCATTGCGCTCGCGGCGGATGATTTCGCCGGCAAGGCCAATGTAGGCAATGGCGCCACGTGAGCCGCGGTCGTACAGATGGATCGGCTGGCCATGGCTGGGCGCCTCGGCCAGGCGTACGTTGCGCGGGATGATCGAGCGCAGCACTTTGTCGCCGAAGTGCTGGGTGAGCTGCGCGGATACCTCGTTGCCAAGGTTGTTGCGCACGTCGTACATGGTGCGCAGCAGGCCTTCGATCTCGAGCTTGGGATTGAGCCGCTGGCGCACCGCCTTGACCGTGTCGAGCAGGCTCGACAGGCCTTCCAGCGCAAAGTATTCGCACTGCACCGGAATAAGCAGGCCGTCGGCGGCCGCCAGCGCATTGAGCGTGAGCAGGTGCAGCGAGGGCGGACAGTCGACCAGGATGATGTCGTAGTTGCCGGTGATCTTGGCCAACTGGTCTTTAAGACGCGTCTCGCGGGCGATCGCGTCCATCAGCTTCAGTTCGACGGCGGTGAGGTCGCCGTTGCCGGGCATGAGGTCGTAACCGGCTTCGGTGCGCACGATCACGTCTTCGATCGCCACTTCTTCGAGCAGCACTTCGCAGCCATTGGGCTTGGCTGCGCGCTTGTCGACGCCAGAGGCCATGGTGGCATTTCCCTGCGGGTCGAGATCCACCAGCAATACCTTGCGCTTGGCCGCGGCGAGCGCGGCGGCGAGGTTCACGGATGTGGTGGTCTTGCCGACACCGCCTTTCTGGTTGGCGACAGCGATGATGCGGGCCATGCTCGAGGGAACCGTGCGCGGAAAGTGGGCTAGGTTACCATCGCCGCAAGGTTTTCAGGCGCGGCGGAGCACCACCAGGTGGCGTTCGCCGTCCGCGCCGGGCACGGCGAGCCTCTCGATGGCCTGCACGGTGAAACCGGCCGGCATTCCCGGCAGTTCTTCCGCCGGGTATTTTCCCTTCATCGCCAGCCACGTGCCGCCCGGGGCCAGCAGATGGCCGCCCCAGGCCAGCATGTCGGCCAGGGATGCGAAGGCCCGCGCGGTGATGCAGTCGAACGTGCCTTCGACGTCTTCCACCCGTTGCTGGGTGGCTGTGACCCGGCCGCCCAGCCCCAGGCTGCGGATGGCTTCGCGCAGGAAACGGACCTTCTTGCCGTTGGAATCCACCAGCAGGCAAGTGCGCTCGGGTGAGAGCAGCGCCAGGGGAATGCCCGGCAGACCCGGGCCGGTGCCCAGGTCCGCAAGCGTCTGGCCGGTGACGTACGGCGCGATGGCCAGCGAATCCACAAGGTGCCGGCTGACCATGCCTTCCGCGTCGCGCACGGCGGTCAGGTTGTAGGCGGCATTCCAGCGTTGCAGCAGGGCCTGGTAGTCCAGCAGGGCCTCGACCGTGGCAGGTGCCAGCGACTGGCCGAGCGCGGCCACGCCTTGTTCTAGCAGGCGCCGTAGCGCGTCGCGGTTATCCATGGGGGTTGCCAGCGTGAATCGGTTAGGCGGTTGGGGGTCAGAGTAATGACTCTGACCCCGCGCTGCGATCAGGCGATCGAGAGGTCCACGCGGGTCACCAGCATGCCGCGCTCGCGCAGGAAAGCGTTGGCGGCCAGCTTCAGGCGGGCGTTCATGGCGCGGAAATCGGCATCGTTCGCAGCGTCGGTGCGCAGGGCATCGCGAAGGCGCTCACGGATGAGTTCGTCAGCCTGGTCGATGACGCAATCGGCGCGCTCAGGCTCCAGCACCTGCCAATACACCGTGCCCTGGACGTCACGCACGGCCGTGTCGGCCTCGACGTGGTCGGTGAACTTGAGGGTTTGACCGCCGAGCTGGATCTTGTGCACCACGCGATCAATCAGCGGCAGTACGAAATGGGGGCCGGCGCCCAGCAGGCGGGCGGGCTTGCCCAAGCGATACAAGCTATGCACCTGGCCTTCCGGGATGCGGCGAAACGAAAGCGCGGCAAAGGCAGCGAGGACGATCGGCAGTAGAATGAAGGCAGAAGTGAACATAGGTTTATATTTCAGCTATTTAGCGGACTATCGTTAACGATGTGTCGAAAAGATCTTACATCGCCATGATGAGTGCAGGATTAATCCTAATTTAACAGGGTCATTTAACGCAAGTATTACAAACGCTTAGTTCTATCGGCCGATTTCGGCGGAAGTTGAACGCCGGCTTTTTCCCCCTAATGCGTCCGAAAACCCGTTTCCCTCGTGGTTTTCTTGCATGCATAGCTCCTGCCAACGCGTTACCAATCCGGTAAGGCATTGGTTTATCGACATTTTTTATAAATCGAGGGACGTGCCTCTTGCTACGGGCAGGCCTGGAAGTGGACCAAGCACGTCTCCGCCACGTTCATTGGTCACTTTTTGACCAAAGCGAAATCCAGCGCCGCACACACCGCCGCCACCTGGGCCGCATTGCACTGCTCAGGCGTGGCACGCGGGCTATCGGGATACACCTCGGTCGTGGTGGTGTAGCGCGCATGGGTCATGCCCGCACACAAGCCCAGCTTCTTCAGTGGGTAAGTGATCACCCCGGGAGCCACCACCGGCGACCCGATGATCTGGCCATTCTCGTCGGCTGGCGCGATATGCGTGACCTTGGCGACCGCCGCAATGACGGCCTGCTGGAACGCCGGCTGCGGATTCTCCGTGTCGTCCACCACATAGAAGCCGTCGGGAATCGTGCCCGGTTCGAAGTCCACGCCGTTGCGCGCTGCCAGAGCCGGCCTGAATTCCGTTTCGTCGGTATCGGTCGTCTCGTGCAGATCGATATGCACGAGCACATCGAACGGCTCGACAAGACCCATGAGCGCCGCCGATTCCGGCGCCGGGCTGTTCTGGCGAAAAGAGCGATTCGGATCCACCGCCTCCGGGTTCCAGCGATGGATGCGCTCGTAGGCCCATGGACTGATGCACGGCGCAACGAGCAGGTTGATCCTGCCCTCATAAGCCGACGCATGCCGCTCGATAAATTGCAGTGCACCATGTACGCCACTGGTCTCGTAGCCATGCACGCCACCCGTCACCAGGGCCACGGGCAATTTATCGCGCCAGGGACGGCTCTTGATGGCCACGAGCGGGTAGTGGTCCGGGCCGTAATCCAGCTGTCCGTACTCCACCACTTCGAAACGCGAGCGCAGCGCATCGACCGCGCCCAGCACATCCGCCCCATAGCTGCGTTGACGGCTTTGCCGGGAAAGCCATTGGGCAAACTCCACCGGACCCCACGCCACGCCGGGGCTGCCGATCGGATAGAAGTTCTGGATGGTCATTGCGCACTCGTTCTTTTGTCCTGGATCAAGACATTCATCTTAACGAGACGCACTGCATCAGAGGCGGCGGGTTCCAGCGTGGGTCTATTAGGTGTGCAGCCTCAAGTTGTTGACCGACTGCGCGGACTTGAGTCCTTGGCCTATCGACCAAAACGATACATAGCATCGATATATATAGGCTATTCAGATGCATGGGGAAGGCCTAGCCTTTCTCCATCGCAACACATGGCTCAAGTCACCTAACCACGCAAAGAGAGAAACCATCATGAACACGAAGGTCGAAACCGTCAGCTTTGCCTCATCCACCAACGATGCACAAACCACATCCAGCTTCAGCCTCAAGAACACCGCTGAACTGCTTGGTCGCGTATTGATCGTTGGTTTGTTCCTGCTTTCCGGCGCCGGCAAGATCACCGCCTACACCGCGACCGCCGGCTATATGGCTTCCGTCGGCGTACCCGGCGCGGTGCTTCCGCTAGTGATCGCCACTGAAGTGCTGGGCTCGCTCGCCATCATCTTTGGCTGGAAGACCCGCATCGTTTCCGTCCTGATGGCGGGCTTCACCCTGCTGACCGCCGCCCTGTTCCACAACAACTTCGGCGATCAGGTGCAGATGATCATGTTCCTTAAGAACGTGTCGATCGCCGGTGCCTTCCTGCTGCTGACCGTCCACGGCGCAGGCCCGATCAGCATCGACAACAAGTCACGCTGATCCCTCGCATCCGTCCGGCTGGCGATGACTACCAGCCGACGATGGAACCGGTGGTCATCAAGCGGGTATCGAAGAGGGCGGTCCCGAGGGTCGGGGCCGCCGTCGTGTCCGCGGCAGCGGAAGTGGCGGGGCTGGAAGCAGTCGCTTCGGCCAGGGACGTGGCATTGGCGTGGTTGGCCAGGGAAGCGATCAGCGGCATCGGCATGCCCAGGCAGACGGCGAGCACGATGGATTGGCTGGCGATGGGGTTAAGACGAATGCGCATGACGGGTCCTCCTCTTCGGTCAGCCAGGACATTAGCCCCGGCGGCAAACCCGCGGCACCCCGTTTGGGATGGATGGCGCCGAAAGCGCGACGAACGGCGCTGAAGTGGGAACGAACGGTCCGCGGCACCCGCCTGCCGAATGGGCCGTGGATCGCCCTAACGCAGGCCGAGCACCGGTTTGGCGGCCTCCCGGAACCGGCGGCTCAGGGTAAGCCGGGTACCGTCGCGCAGCACGATCTCGGCATCACCATGGAAAAGCGGATGCACCTCGCGGACACGGTCAACATTGACCAGGGTCCGGCGGTGGATGCGCAGGAACTGCTCGGGCCCAAGCTCCAGCTCCAGGTTCTTCATCGATTCGCGGTGAAGGATCGACTCCCCGCCCACATGCAGGGCGACGTAATTGCCTTCGGCGCACACGTAGTCGATGTCGGCGACGCGAATCACCCGGTGGTGCTCGCCCACGCGCACGCTCATGCGGCGCGCGGCGGTGGCCAGGGCGTGGAAGCGCGTGGGGGGTGCTTCCATCTGCCGCCATCGCTGCAGCAGGCGTGCGATGCAGTGGTCGAAGCGGTCCTGGTCGATGGGCTTCAATACGTAGTCGATGGCACCCGTATCGAAGGCGCGCAAGGCATGGGTGTCGTATGCGGTGGCGAAGACGATCCACGGCAGCGCGCCCGCGGGCAGCCGCGATGCCAGTTCCAGGCCGTCCATGCCGGGCATGTGGATATCCAGGAAGACCAGTTCCGGGTGCAGGCGGTCGACGGCGAGGATGGCTTCCTCGGCGTTCCCACATTCGCCTACCACGGTGATATCCGTGTGCTTTTCCAGCGCCTGGCGCAGGGCCAGGCGCGCGAGCATTTCATCGTCCACCAGAAGGCAGCGCAACGGCGTCACGCAGTGGCTGCCCGGTAGGGCAGGCTCACCTCGACACAGGTGCCGCCATCGGCGCGTTTGCGCATCCCAAGTGCACTGCCGCCGAGCGCCTCCAGGCGCGCGCGCGTATTGCCCAGTCCCACGCCTTCGCGGATGGCGCCGGACGGAAGTCCCTGGCCGTTGTCCTCGACGGTAAGGTGCAACTGCCCGCCATCGAGCCGAGCGGCCACGCGCAGGGTGCCGCCTTCGGCAAGCCGCAGAAGCCCATGCTGCAAGGCGTTTTCCACCAGGGGCTGAAGGATCAGGTGTGGCACGCAGGCATCGAGCGTATCCGCATCGATGGCGAAATCCGTCACCAGCCGGTCGCCGAAACGCACGCGCTGGATGCCCAGGTAGCAGTCGAGGAACTCTAGCTCCCGGCGCAGCGGCACGTGTTGCCGCTGGTCGTCCTCGAGCGTCAGGCGCAGGAAATCCCCGAGGCGGGAAATCATCACCCGCGCCAGCGGCGGGTCGCTCAGCGCCAGCGCGGAGATCGCATTGAGCGTGTTGAACAGGAAGTGCGGTTGCAGTTGCGCCCTCAAGGCCTGCAGCTGGGTCTGCGCCAGTCGTTGTTCGAGCTGCGTGGAACGCAGACGCTCATTGCGCAGGCGGCGGTGCGAGTCCGCACCACGCGATACGCCCAGTACGGCCCAGTAGATCAGTACGGCCAGGTGCGCCTGGTAGATCAGTTCCACCTTCATCAGGTGGGGAAGCGTCCATGTGGGCGACGGCGGCCGGCCGGCAGTGAGGTAAAGCAGGGTGAGCGTGGTGGCGCCGTGCAACACGCCAAGCACCAGGCTGGCGGGCACATGGACAAGGGCAAACCGGCCCCAGCCTGCACGCGCGGTGCGGTTGCCAAGGAACACCACCAGCGGGGTGAAGACGAACCACAGCCAGAATTCCGGAAGGCTATAGGCCAGCGACTGCCGCAAGCTGCGCTTTTCGTCTTCGCTCAGGGCATTGAGGTACATGCTCAAGGCGCTGAAAAGCGCTATCACCGTCCAGAATCCGAACAACAACAGCCACCGCCGCCAGCGTGACTCGGGCGGGGGAGAAACCAGGCTGATGATGTCGGTGCCGTCGGCCACGCTGCGTGCCCTTGGGAGCGTTAGGCGCGCAGCATGCACCGGAAGACACCCCGCGCGCATGGCCCGGTGGTCACCGGTCGCCGCGCGATTGCCTTTCGGCGGGGTTTCGCCGGGACCGGCCGTTCGGCTTAGCGGCACGCAAAATTTAGTAGCGCTTCCGGCGTAAGGGCGCGGCGGCGGGCAAGGGATAAGCTGGTGTCGCGACTTGCAATGGCTTAAGGCCAGGCGGGGCGCGGAGCGTACGGGTCTGCCGTACGGCCCACTGGCGGGGTACAAGACATGGCAGGGATTGAACGGCACCGCGTGCCGGCGATCGTGCTGGGCCGTGGCCCCACGGCGCTGGGCATGCTCAGGTGCCTCCGGATGGCAGGCATACCCTGCACCGTCGCCGCACCCTCGGGCGACCACGTGGCCCATTCACGCTGGTTTTTACCCACGCCGGGGCCTAAGCCCTGGCAAGGTCAGCTGGGCGAGGAAGGATGGAGCGCGCTGCGCCAGATGCCGATGGACAAGGCGGTGATTATCCCGGGTGCCGATGATGCGGCGCTCTGGTTGACCACGCTTCCCGATGACCTCGCCGCCCGCTTTCTCACCAGCAACAGCTCGGCCGCCACCCAGGCGGTGCTGCAGGACAAATCCCGCTTCGCCGCATTGGCCGGCGAACTTGCCCTGCCCCACCCGCGCACGTATCGCATCGATGTCGAGGCGGACCTCGACCAGGTGCCGTTCGACCAGCTCGACCGCGTCTTCGTCAAACCGGTCAATTCGCAAGCCTTCAGCGACATGACCGGCGCGAAGGGATTCTGGGTGGCCACGCGCTTGGAACTGCGCGACACCTGGCGGCGATTCGATGGCATGGGCTTTCGGGTGATGGTGCAGGAATACGTTCCCGGGCCGCCCGATGCCCACGTATTCGTCGACGGCTTCCGCGATGCGAAAGGCAACATCACGGCCCTGTTCGCCCGCCGCCGGGTGAGGATTTCTCCCCCCGATTTCGGCAACAGCTCGTACTGCCTCAGCATCGCGCTGGACGATATTCCCGACGCCGTGCAGGACGTGAAGCGCCTGCTGGCGCACGTGGACTACCGCGGGATCTTCAGCGCGGAGTTCAAGCATGATCGACGCGACGGTACGCATCGGATCCTGGAAGTGAATACGCGGGCGTGGACGTATGTGGAGTTCGCCGCGCGTTGCGGCGTGAACGTGTGCGAGATGGCGTACGCCGATGCACTGGGCCTGCCCGTGTCCGCTGCCAGCTCAGCCTATCCACTGGGAAAGGGCTGCGTGGACCTGTACCGCGACATCGGTACCGTATGGGCGCAACGCGGGCAAGGCAGCTGGCCATGGCTCACGGTGCTGGCGCAGTGGGCCGGTGCGTACTACCACTCGTTCCGTCTGGACGATCCGGGCCCTGCCCTGCATTTTGTCGGCGAGCTTGCCGCGCGCACCGTTGGACGGATGCACGCGGCGGCACCCCGGCAAGCCGGTTCGCGCGCCTGACTTCTTAAGCCTAGTAAACCTTCAGCACCTGTCCGGTACCCGCACCCTCGATGCTGCGGCTGTAAGCCAGGCCCACGCGAAAAGCCGGGGCGGGCTCGAAGCCGCGGAAGAATGGCCCGTACTTGTCCATCGATTCCACCAGCACCGTGGGGCTCACCACGTTGATGCGGATGCCGCGCGGAAGTTCGATCGCCGCGGCGCGCACGAAGCCTTCCAGGGCCGCGTTCACCATGCTTGCCGATGCGCCGGCAAGGATCGGGTGCTCTGACAGGATGCCGCCGATCAGCGTGAACGAACCTCCGTCGACAACATGCGCAATACCCTGCCGAACCAGATTCACCTGCCCCATCAGCTTGTCGTTGAGGCCCACGGCGAACGCCGCGGCGTCGAGCTCGGCCAGGGGCGCGAAGGTGACATGGCCCGCAGCACTGGCGATGGCATCGACGGTGCCGACACCGTCCAGCATGGCCTTGATGCTTGCCTCGTCGGTGAGATCCACTCGAAAGTCCCCCGACGAGCGACCGGCCGAGATGATTTCGTGCCGGTTGCCCAGTTCCTTGCGTACCGCCATGCCCAGGGTGCCGCTTGCACCTACCAGCAGGATCTTCATGAGTGCTCCTTTTTCAGTGCAACGCGTTGCCCTTGGTCCAGTCCACCACCGACTCAACCGCCATCGCTCGCCGTAGCGCGTCAATGTCGTTATTCCCGGTAACGCGGATATCCATGCTTTCACCGGGCAACAGATCGAATGCGTTGTCCGATAGCCGTGCGTCGAGCTTACCGAAATCGATCCACACACCGCGTGCCAGGCGTTTGGCGCGTACGGTAACCACGATCGCCCCGCCATCCTTGCCAAGTGTCGCTTCGATGGCTGGGCTGGGTAGTGCCAGCGTGCGTGCCGCCCCGAAGTACAGCAGATGGTGCGCAACCACGGTGCCATGCTCGATCAGGTCGAACGACACCACGGTGCGTGCCGGATCGGCCTTGCCGAGGAACCTGGCATCGGTGGTGGTGCCCACGGGCGTACTGGCAAGTTCGCCGACGTGCACGGGCCGGGTGTCGTCGTGCAACACGCGGCCGTCGAAGTCCATCACACGCGTGCGCAGTTGTGCGTCGAAGGGCCCGGTGCGGTCGGACACCACTGATACCTGGGTGCTGCCGTCACGACGGATCGGCACCACGTCCACCGGTGCATAGAAATGCCGCGCGCGGTATTGCAGCGCCTTCCAGCGGCCGAAGTAATCCACGCTCGCCCAGGATGCCCCGGGCCAGACATCGTTGAGCTGCCAGTACAGCGAGCCCATGCTTTGCGGCCGGGCACTACGCAGGTGTTCGGCGGCAAGCTCGATGCCCTCGGCCTGCATCAGCTGGCTCAAATGCACGAAGGAGGGAAAATCTTTCGGCTCGCCATACTCCTGGCGGATATAAAGAAGAAGACGCTGGTTGCCGTTGCCCTTGTCGAACTTCTGGTGCGCGCGCATCACGGTGGACTCGGCGGCCATGTCGTCAGCCTTGGCGAAACTCTCAAGCGTCGCCATTACGGGGAACGACTGCAGGCCGTACTCGGACTGGAAACGGGGCGTGGCGTCCAGATAATGGGCAATGGGCTTGGAGCCCGACCACACTTCCCAGGAGTGGAAATCACCGTCGGTCTCGACGTTGGCCTTTCCTTCGTAGTCGGTACTGGGGGAGCTCGCCCAGTACGGAACGCCCGGGCTTAAGCCCGTCACCACGCTGCGCAGCGTATGGTCGAAGAGCTCGCGCATGCCGTTCTCGATGCGCGCGGTTTCTTCTTTGGGAATGGCTTTGCGAAGCTCCTCGCGGTCGGGCCACGATTCCCAGCCGGTCTGAACTTCGTTGTTGCCGGCCCACAGCACGATGGAGGGATGGTCGCGCAGACGACGCACTTGCTCGGTCGCCTCGATACGCACATTGTCGCGGAAGGGCTTGTCGTAGGGAGGGATCGCCCCGCCGAACATGAAGTCCTGCCAGATCATCAGTCCCATGCGGTCGGCCATCGCGTAGA
>NZ_DATHFX010000229.1:0-2685 GCF_035317885.1 Pinirhizobacter sp. | reverse complement strand
GACGACGGTACATGGCGTCGACGGCCAGGGAATTGCGATTTCTTCCACCAACGGCCCGGCGGCAGTCTGGTATGCCTCACCCGCGGTCGAATACCACCTGTCCAGCAGCGTCGGTTTCATCGCGGGCGCCGAATTTGCCTTCGCCGGGCGCAACAATGCGGCCTCGGTAACACCGCAG
This sequence comes from Pinirhizobacter sp., assembly GCF_035317885.1. GTDB lineage: Bacteria > Pseudomonadota > Gammaproteobacteria > Xanthomonadales > Rhodanobacteraceae > Pinirhizobacter. The sequence continues at coordinate 2,507 of NZ_DATHFX010000229.1, read as the reverse complement.
GCGTCGGTGGTCATGGTGTTCTGAAGTCAAGCCATCGCGCCGCACCGCAGCTTGTACGGGGCCGTCGCGACCGGTATGGTTCAGCGTCGATGCCGTGCCGCCGGGTCGCATCAGCTTCTAATAATAATGACCAGCAGTAGGGGATATCCATGCTGAAAAACCTGTTAGCGACTCACGCCATTGAGTCGTCACCCCATGTGGATGCCGGCGAGCATGTCAGCACCGGCGCGCACGCCGAGCCGAACCTCGTCCGCGTGCTCACGGCAAAACACCTTGTATTGCTTGGTGTCGGCGCAGTCATCGGCGCAGGCATCTTCGTCATCACCGGCCAGGCCGCCGCGCAGCACGCCGGCCCCGCGCTCGCCGTCAGCTTCGTCATCGCCGGCATCGCCTGCGCCCTGGCGGGTCTGTGCTATGCAGAATTCGCTGCGATGCTTCCCATCTCCGGCAGCGCATATTCCTACTCCTACGCCACGCTCGGCGAGTACGTGGCCTGGTTCGTCGGCTGGAACCTGGTGCTCGAATACCTCTTCGCCGCATCCACGGTGGCGGCGGGCTGGTCGGGGTATTTCAACGAGCTATTGCGGCTGATCGGAAGCTGGACGAACACCAACATTGCCCTGCCGGTTGCCCTGTCGTCAGCGCCCTACGCGTTCGTGGAAGGTCATATCCAGTCGACGGGCGCATTGGTAAACCTGCCCGCGGTGCTCATCGTGGCGGCGCTTTCGGGCCTTTGCTATGTCGGCATTACCCAGTCGGCTTTCGTCAATTCCATCATCGTGGCGATCAAGGTCACGGTAATCCTGCTGTTCATCGCCGTTACCGTGCACCTGGTCAATCCCAGCAACTGGCACCCGTTCATCCCGGAGAACGAGGGCCCGGGCGTGTTCGGCTGGAGCGGCGTCTTCCGCGCGGCCACCCTGGTGTTCTTCTCCTACATCGGATTCGACGCAGTCTCCACCGCCGCGGGCGAGGCAAAGAACCCGCAGCGCGACATGCCAATCGGCATCCTGGGATCGCTGGCGGTCTGCACGGTGCTTTACATCGCCATGGCCCTGGTGCTCACCGGCATCGCCCCGTTCCGTGAGCTGAACACGCCTGAGCCTGTCGCCACCGCGCTGAACCACTACCCGCAGCTGGCGTGGCTGAAGACCATCGTGGTGTTCGGTGCCATTACCGGCCTGTCGTCGGTGATCCTGGTGATGCTGATGGGCCTGCCCCGCATCTTCTTCTCCATGTCCCGCGACGGCCTGCTGCCGCCGGCACTGGGCAAGGTGCACCCGAAGTTCCGCACGCCGTACGTCGGCCAGGTGATCGTCGGCGTTGCCGCCGCGGTGCTTGCAGGCCTGTTTCCGGTGAGCGTGCTGGGCGAGCTGGTGTCCATGGGCACCCTGCTGGCCTTCGCCACTGTGTGCATCGGCATCCTGGTGCTGCGTTACACGCAGCCGCAGTTGAAGCGCAGCTTCCGCGTGCCGTTCGTATGGCCGGTGTCGATCCTGGGTACGCTGATCTGCGTCTACCTGTTCTGGCAGGCCTTCGAGGAACACTGGCGGCTGATGCTGACCTGGATCGTCCTGGGCCAGCTCATCTATATCGGTTACGGCTACGCACACAGCAAGCTCAGGCCGAAGAACGCGTAAACTCCTGTCCCGGGGGCCGGCCAAGCGCCGGCCCCTCTTCTATTGTATTGGCCGTACCCGTCGAAGGTTTCCATGCTTTCCCAGCTCATCGCCCGCAAGACCAGCTTCACTGATGCCGATGACGTCCATGGCCCGGGCCTGCGTCGTACGCTCGGGCCCTGGGGACTGACGGCGCTGGGCATTGGCGCTGTGATCGGCGGCGGCATCTTCGTCATCACCGGCCAGGCCGCGGCCGAACACGCCGGGCCCGCGGTGATCCTGGCCTTTATCTTCGCGGCGATCTGCAGCACCTTCACCGCGCTTTGCTACGCCGAATTCGCAACCCTCATCCCGATCTCCGGCAGCGCGTATTCCTATGCCTACGCCACCCTGGGTGAACTGATGGCCTGGTTCATCGGCTGGAACCTGGTGCTCGAATATGGCGTGTCGGCATCGGCCGTGGCGGTGAGCTGGACGGGGTATTTCGTCAGCCTGCTCGAGCACATCGGCGGCCTGCTGCACATGGACCTCACCATCCCCAAGTCGCTTACCAGCGCACCGCTGATGTTTACCGCCGACCACCATCTGGTGGCCACTGGCGCCATCATGAACCTGCCGGCGGTGGTGCTGACCCTGCTGCTCACATGGCTTTGCTACGTGGGCATCAAGGAATCAAGCTGGACCAATTCAGCCATGGTGGTGATCAAGGTGCTCTTGATCTGCCTGGTCATCGTGGTGGGCTGGCAGTACGTGGAGCCTGCGAACTGGCATCCCTTCATCCCTGAGAACCAGGGCGGCAACAAATTCGGCTGGTCCGGCGTCCTGCGCGCATCAGCCATGGTGTTCTTCGCCTACATCGGATTCGAGGCCACGTCCGTGGCCGCGCAG
>NZ_DATHFX010000228.1:0-13571 GCF_035317885.1 Pinirhizobacter sp. | reverse complement strand
GGCCATGGCCGTAAGCTGGACGTCACCGACGGTGCATCGATCGAGGCCTTGATCGACGCGATCGGCAAGGAGTTCGGCGCGGTGTCGATCCTGGTCAACAATGCCGGCATCACCCGCGACCAGTTGCTGATGCGCATGAAGGAAGAGGATTTCAACGTCATCATCGATACCAACCTGACGTCCGTGTTCCGCACCTCCAAGGCGGTGCTTCGCGGCATGATGAAGGCGCGCAAGGGCCGCATCATTTCCATCGCCTCGGTGGTCGGTGTCACCGGCAACCCGGGGCAGGCGAACTACGCGGCGGCCAAGGCGGGCATCATCGCATTCTCCAAATCCCTGGCCAGGGAAATCGGTTCGCGCGGCATCACCGTGAACGTGGTGGCGCCGGGCTTCATCGATACCGACATGACGCGTGCCCTCTCAGGCGAGCAGCGCGAGGGCCTGATGGGCCAGATCGCCCTGGGCCGGTTGGGCGACGCCTCGGACATCGCCCACGCGGTGGCCTTCCTGGCCTCGCCGCAGGCGGCGTACATCACCGGTGAGACGCTGCATGTCAACGGCGGCATGTACATGCCCTAGGGGCAAGCCGGCAGGCGGCATGGCTGCCGATTCGCCTCGGGGCGGGTTTTAGTGGACAATCACGCTTTCGCGCCGGCCCAATGGGCTTTCGCGGACATTTCAGTGCTGGTGGCGGGCGCTGGCGGCCCCTCGGGGTTAGCCACTACAATGCCGCCGGCTTTTTCCCTCGGGAGGTATTGGTAACCATGAGCACCATCGAAGAACGCGTCAAGAAGATCGTCATCGAACAGCTGGGCGTCAAGGAAGATCAGGTCACGGCCAATGCGTCGTTCGTCGACGATCTGGGCGCAGATTCGCTGGACACCGTCGAGCTCGTCATGGCACTCGAGGAAGAGTTCGAGACCGAGATTCCCGATGAGGAAGCGGAGAAGATCACCACCGTGCAGCAGGCCGTCGACTACATCAAGGCCCACTCCAAGGACTGATCATCCGCTGATCGGCCGGCCTGCCTGATGGGCCAGCCATCATCGAGCACCATCGAACGCTGCGCCACAAGGGCGCAGTTTTCGTTTCTGCATTTCGTAACCTGCGCCTGCGTATGGTTGCGGGACTGGCACGCTTAAGGAAGTTCACGCATGAGCAAACGACGTGTGGTTGTCACCGGCATGGGCATCGTCTCGCCCGTCGGCAACGATATCGCCACCGCCTGGTCCAACGTGGTCGAGGGCCGGAGCGGCATCGGCCCGGTGACCCATTTCGACGCCAGCGGTTATGCCACGCGCATCGCCGGCGAAGTCCACGGTTTCGACGCCTCGGCATGGGTACCGCCCAAGGATGTCAAGCGGATGGATCCCTTCATCCATTACGGCATCGCCGCCGGCATGCAGGCCTTCCGCGATTCCGGCTTCACCATCACCGAACAAAACGCCGAGCGCGTGGGCGTGGCCGTGGGCGCCGGCATCGGCGGCCTGGACACCATCGAGTCCACCACCCTGGAACTGGCCGCACGCGGTCCGCGCAAGGTCTCGCCGTTCTACGTGCCCAGCTCGATCATCAACATGATCTCGGGCCATCTTTCGATTTACCTGGGCCTCACCGGTCCGAACATCGCGCTGGTGTCCGCTTGCACCACGGCGGCCCATAACATCGGCATGGCCATGCGCCTGATCCAGTACGGTGATGCCGATGCGATGATCGCCGGGGGCGCGGAGTTCGCCACCACGCCCACGGCCATGGCCGGCTTCTGCTCGGCGCGTGCCATGACCACGCGCAACGATGACCCGGCCGGTTCCAGCCGCCCGTGGGATGCCGGCCGCGACGGCTTTGCGCTGTCCAATGGCGCCGGCGTGCTGATGCTGGAGGAATACGATCACGCCAGGGCGCGCGGCGCCAATATTTACGGTGAGATCGTCGGCTTCGGCATGAGCGGCGACGCGTACCACATTACCGCACCCAGCGGCGACGGCGCGGCACTGTGCATGAAGAACGCACTGCACGATGCCGGCGTGAACCCGACCGACGTCGATTACGTCAACGCGCACGGCACGTCCACGCCCGTTGGCGACCTGGCCGAGGTGGGAGCGGCGAAGAAGATCTTCGGCGACTACGCCTACAAGGTTGCGATGAGCTCGACCAAATCGGTCACCGGGCACCTGCTGGGCGCAGCCGGCGGCGTCGAGGCCATCTTCTCGCTGCTGGCCATTCGTGATGGCGTGATCCCGCCGACGATCAACCTTGAGCAACCCGGCGAAGGCTGCGACCTTGATTTCGTGCCGAAGACGGCGCGGCAGGCCAAGCTCGACATAGTCATTTCCAACTCGTTCGGCTTCGGCGGTACCAACGGCACGCTCGCCTTCCGGCGCGCCTGAGGCAGCGGCTGGCCGTGGCGCACGTTTCCCGCCACCTGGCAGGCCGCCGCGACCTTCTCGCGCTGGCCGCTGCGTGGCCCGAACGCTACCCGGGCATGCTCGATAGCGCCGTGCGCGGCACGGCGCAGGCGCGGTACGACCTGCTCTTCGCCTTCCCGCAGGGCGAGCTTTGCCTGGGGCGCGATGGCATCGTCCGCGACGGCGAGCGCGTGCTCACGCGTGGTTTCCTCGACGCGCTCGATGACGCCTGGCGCGACCAGCGCACGGAGCCCCGCAGTGACGGGCTGCCGTTTACCGGTGGCTGGCTGGTGTTCCTGGGCTATGAACTGGCCCGCGAAGTGGAGCCCAGCCTCTGGCTTCCCGCTGCGCCCGGAAGCTTACCGATCGCGATGGCGCTGCGTTGCCCGGCCGCGATCATCGTCGATCACGAGCTCGACCAGACTATCCTGGTGGCCGAGGCACGCCACGCGTCGCTCATCGACGAGATGGCCGCGGACATCGACCAGGCCGGCGATGGCCGGTCCTGGGCGCCGTTGCCCGCGCCCTTGTCGATCGACGAGGACGAAGCCGCGCGGTTCATCGATGGCGTGGCGCGCATCCATGAGCACCTTGCCGCGGGCGATATTTTCCAGGTGAACCTTTCCCGGCAATGGCGCGCGAAATTCGCCGAACCGCTGCCGCCGGCGCAGGTCGCGGCGGCCCTCCGAGCGGCCAATCCCGCGCCCTTCGCCGGCATGCTGCAGTGGCGCGAATGGGCCATCGTCAGTTCGTCACCCGAGCGGTTGGTGTCCTCGCGCGACGGCGTGGTGCAGGTGAGGCCGATCGCCGGCACCCGCCCGCGCCAGGCCAACGACGACGACGCGCGCATGGTGCAGGAACTGCACGCCCATCCCAAGGAGCGTGCCGAGCACGTGATGCTGATCGACCTGGAGCGCAACGACCTGGGTCGCGTCTGCGAGCCGGGAAGCGTCGAAGTGGATGAACTGATGACGGTGGAGTCCTATGCCCATGTGCATCACATCGTCAGCAACGTGCGTGGTCGGCTGCGCGAGGGCGTGACACCGGGACAGGTGATCGCGGCCACGTTTCCCGGCGGCACCATCACCGGCTGCCCGAAGGTGCGCTGCATGCAGATCATCGCTTCGATCGAAGGCGTGGGGCGGGGTGCCTACACCGGTTCGATGGGTTACCTCGATCGCGACGGCAGCATGGACCTCAACATCCTGATCCGTACCATGACCCTGGAGGGCACGCGGTTGAGCCTGCGCGCTGGCGCGGGCATCGTCGCCGACTCCGACCCGCAGCGCGAACTTGCCGAGACCCGGGCCAAGGCACGGGGCATGTTGCGGACACTCGGCGACCTGTCGTGAATGATCCGGGCCGTTGGCGCGTGGATGGACGGGTGGCCACAGGGCTGCCTGCGGACGATCGCGGCCTGGCGTACGGCGACGGCCTGTTTGAAACCATACGCGTGGTGGCGGGCAGGGCACCACTGTGGACGTGGCATATGGAACGGCTGGAGGAAGGGTGCCGCCGGCTTCACCTGCCGCAACCGGCGCCGGGCATGCTCGCCGATGAAGTTTCCGCCGCCGCCGATGGCCTGGATGACGCCGTGGTGCGCATCACCTGGACAGCGGGCAGCGGGCCACGGGGCTATGCGCGCCAGGCGATGGTTCCCGGACGCATGATCGTGGTTGCGTCAGCCGTGCATCCTGCCGACCCCTTCATGGCTACCCATGGCGTGGCGCTGTTCGAATGCTCCACGCGCTGGTCGTTGCAACCGAAGCTTGCCGGCATCAAGCACCTCAATCGCCTGGAACAGGTGCTGGCGCGTGCCGAGTGGGACGATCCTTCCTTCACCGACGGGCTGATGCTCGACATGGATGGCCGGGTGATCAGCACCACCGCGGCATCGATCGGCCTGGTCGTCGATGGCGTACCGATGTTCCCGGCGCTGCACCGCTGCGGCGTGGCGGGCGTCGGCCGGCGGCTGGCCATGGCGAGCCTGCCAGGCGTGGTCGAAACGGATATCGATCGCGCCATGCTGGTATCGGCTTCGGAGGTATTCCTTGCGTCCTCCGTTCGCGGCATGCTTCCGGTTCGCGCCATCGGCGACCGGCACTATGCGGCGGGTCCCGTGGCCAAAGCCTTGCAGGCGGCCTGGAACGCCGCCGGCATGCCACCCTTGCGTCATCCGGAGCAACCATGAAGCATCCACGCGGCCGCGCGCTGCTGCGCCCGCTACTTGCCCTCGTCGTGCTGGCTCTCCTGGCCACCGGTGGATTCCTCGGGTTCGACTACGTGCGCTTCACCCGTGCTCCCCTGGCCATCCCGGCGGCCGGCGACACCATCGACGTCGGTCGCGGCACAAGTTTCCGTGACATCGTGGCGGAGCTGCACCAGCGTGGCGTCACCCACGCTTCGCCGTGGTACTGGCGGGCGCTGGCGGCACAGATGGGCGTGGCCGGAAGGTTGCACGCAGGTGAGTACGCGCTGGCGCCCGGCACCACGCCGCGCGGCCTGCTGGACAACATGGCGGCCGGTCACGTGATCCAGCGCTACGTGACGATCGTCGATGGCTGGACGTTCCTTGACGTGCGGCATGCGCTTGCGCGCGCCGACAAGCTCTCGCAGGTGGCGACAAGCCTTTCCGACGACGACATCATGAAGCAGGTCGGCGCACCTGGGCAGTTTCCCGAAGGACGCTTCCTTCCCGAGACCTACGCCTACGTCAAGGGCGACAGCGACCTGGATATCTTGAAGCGCGCCCATGCCGCCATGGCCAGGGCGCTGGACCAGGCATGGGCGAACCGCGCCACCGACCTGCCGCTGGCTTCGGCGGACGAGGCCCTGATCCTGGCCTCGATCGTCGAGAAGGAAACCGGCCGTGCCGATGAGCGCCCGCGGATCGCCGGCGTGTTCGTGCGGCGCCTGCAGCAGCACATGCTGCTGCAGACCGATCCCACGGTGATCTACGGCATGGGCGCGGCGTACGCCGGCAACATCCACAAGGCGGACCTGGGGCAGGACACGCCGTACAACACGTACACCCGCGCCGGCCTGCCGCCGACACCGATCGCCATGCCCGGCAAGGCCGCGCTCCAGGCTGCCACCCATCCTGCGCCTGGCAACGAGCTGTACTTCGTTTCGCGTGGTGATGGCAGCCACGTGTTCTCAGCTTCGCTCGCCGAGCACAACCGGGCCGTGGCCTGTTACCAGCTCCATCGATGCCAGTGACGTTCCCTGCACATGCAGGTGGCATCATGCAGGCCATGACACCGATGCCGTGGCACGAAGAACCCTGGGCCCTGCTCAAAAGCCGCCGCGAGCGCGGGGTCATGCCCCACGCCCTGTTGCTGGCAGGCCCCGCGGGTTTGGGCAAGCGGATATTCCTCGATCGCCTGGCCCGGGCACTGCTGTGCCAGGCACCAGTCGATGGCGACGCCTGTGGACGGTGCAAGGCTTGCCTGCTGTACGCGGCCGGCACCCATCCCGATCGCGCCACCATCGGCCTTGGGCTGCGCAAGGACGGCACGCCCCGCACGGAAATCGTGATCGACCAGGTGCGCGAGTTGTCGCAGCGCCTGGCCATGTCCAGCCAGTTCGGTGGCTGGCAGGTGGTCAGCATCGACCCAGCCGATGCGATGAACACGGCGGCCGCCAATGCCTTGCTGAAGACCCTCGAGGAACCGTCCCGCGAAACCTTGCTGGTGTTGGTGGCCGATGCCCCGTGGCGACTGCCGGCGACGATCCGCAGTCGAACCCAGCGCGTGGATTTCAACCTGCCTGCCGCTGACGTGGCGATGGCCTGGCTTGAAGCTGAAGGTGTGTCCGATGCGGCAACGGCGCTTGCCGCCGCCAACGGCAATCCGGGACAAGCCCGCGCATGGGCGGCGCAAGGACAGCTGAAGGCCCGCAACGAAGTCCGCAACGATCTGCGGGCCCTGGCCTCGGGCCGCGGCGACGCGATGGAAATAGCCCGGCGTTGGCAGGCGGCCATGCCGCCGGCGTACCTCTGGTTCGCCGCGCAGGCCGTGGCCGAGGAGTCCCGGGCCCGGGCGCGGGGCAGGGAAGCACCGCTGGGTAGCGCGCTGGACGGCTTCGCCCTGGACGCCTGGTTCGCCTCGGCCAATCGCGCCCGGGAAGCCTTGCGGGGGCCGCTGCGCACGGATCTGGTCATGCTGGAGTTGCTATCCACATGGCGGTGAGCGTCGCCGCCGATGGCCGTTTCGACGGGCTTGGCGTAGCCACGGCACGCGCGCGAATGGTGCTGCCGCCGCTCAACGAGCGCGTGCGCATGCTGGTGGTCTCGCCCCATCCGGATGACGAATCCCTCGCGGTGGGCGGCCTGATCCAGGCCGTACTCGGCGCGGGCGGGCGCGTGGACGTGCTGCTGCTTACCGATGGCGACGACAACCCCTGGCCGCAACGCTATATGGAGCGCCGCATCGTCATCGATGCGCAGGCCCGGGCGCGCTGGGGAACGCGGCGCCGGAACGAGGTCCGCGCGGCGCTGGCGCGATTGGGAGTGGATGAGTCCTCACTGCATGCCCTGGGCTGGCACGACATGGACATCACCGGTTGCCTGTCGCGCGACGCTTCCACCGCGGTCGCGGCAATCGATGCGGTGATCGCCACTACCGCTCCCACCTTGATGGTGCTGCCCGCCCTGGGCGACCGCCATCCCGACCATGGCAGCGCCCATGTGATGGCCCGCCTGGCCGCGAGGGCTGCCGCGCCGGACGCGCATATCGTCACTTATATGATCCACGGCCGGGTAGCCGCGGGTACCGTTTCCGCCAGGCTGCCGCTGTCGACAGCGATCGAAGCGGGCAAGCGGAACGCCGTACGTGAGCACCGCACCCAGATCAGCCTGAGCGGCAAGCGCATGCTCGGCATGGTCCAGCCCGATGAAACCTTCGCCTTGCCCACGCCGCCGCGCGCAGCCTTACCCTGGCACCCGCCCGTATGGGTGAGGCCGGGGCTACACCTGCTGGTGGTGTCGGGGCAGGGAAGCGGTCACTGGCGGTGGCGCGATGCCCCACTGGAGAACACGCCCCAGGGTTGGGTCCTGCACGACCCCCTGCTGGAACGTGGAGGTTTCGTGAAACTCTCCGTCCCCCTTCGCTCACCGTGGATATTCGACCACTGGGGATGGGCCGAGCTTGCTCCGCGCGGCGCCGGGTCGCTAGCATGAGGCCTCGCCCCACCTCTTCGGGAATTGCATGAACGTCTCCGCCGCACCCCGACAGGGCATCATGTCGCTCAAGATCAAGGACGAAGCCGCGCTCTACCAAGCCTATATGCCTTTCCTGAAGGGCGGCGGGATATTCGCCCCCACCGCCCAGCGCTACAGCCTGGGTGACGAAGTCGTCCTGCTTCTTACCCTGATCGACGAATCCGAACGCCTTTCGGTGGCGGGCAAGGTGGTATGGATCACCCCCATCGGCGCACAGGGCAACCGCACGGCCGGCATCGGCGTCCAGTTCAACGAAACATCCGATGGCGAGGCCGCTCGCTCGCGCATCGAGAATATCCTGGCGGGCATGCTGGCCTCCGAGCGGCCGACGCAAACGATGTAATTGAAGGCCAATTGCCGCAAGGCGGGAAGATTACCCTTTCAAGCCTTGTCCGAATCCCTGTACCGACTGGTACAATGGGCCGCTTAATCGTTTTCTTTCCGTTCCATGGTGGATGTCCCTAGCGCGCGGCCGCCGCCGCCGGGGCTCCTTGACCGGACTGCTCGCCCCACGAGCGGTCACTGATGCGCCGAAGTCCCCCAAGGCGCGGAGGTACGTGTTGCCGTGCTCGCCGAATACTGGCCCGTGTTGTTGTTCATCGCCGTCGCCACCGGGCTGGGTATCGCCCTGCTGGTGATCGGCCTGCTGGCCGGTACCAGCCGGCCCACTGCCGAGAAACTCGCACCCTACGAGTGCGGCTTTGAGGCCTTCGAAGACGCCCGCATGAAGTTCGACGTCAGGTACTACCTGATCGCCATCCTTTTCATCATCTTCGACCTGGAAATCGCTTTCCTGTTCCCGTGGGCCACGGTGTTTTCCGACATCGGCGTGATCGCGCTGGTGGAGATGGGGCTGTTCCTGCTGTTGCTGGTGATCGGTTTCGCCTACGTCTGGAAGAAGGGAGCCCTCGAATGGGAGTGATGTCCAGCATCGACCGGGTGATGCACAACCCGCAACCGCTCAATCTCGTCGATGACATCCTGCGGCCGAACGGCGACAGCCCGATCGTCCAGCGTGGCTTTGCCACCACCAGTGTCGATGCGCTGATGAACTGGGCACGCACCGGGTCGATGTGGCCGATGACCTTCGGCCTGGCCTGCTGCGCGGTGGAGATGATGCACGCCGGCGCCGCCCGCCTGGACCTGGATCGCTACGGCGTGATCTTCCGTCCCAGCCCCCGCCAGTCGGACGTCATGATCGTGGCCGGCACCCTGGTCAACAAGATGGCCCCGGCGCTGCGCAAGGTCTACGACCAGATGCCCGAGCCGAAGTGGGTGATATCCATGGGTTCGTGCGCCAACGGCGGCGGCTATTACCACTATTCCTATTCCGTGGTGCGCGGCTGCGACCGCATCGTGCCGGTGGACATCTACGTGCCGGGCTGCCCGCCCACGGCCGAAGCCCTGATCCACGGCATCTTGCAGTTGCAGAAGAAAATCCGCCGCACCCACACCATCGCGCGCTGAAGGACCGCACATGAGCGAAAACCTCCAGACCCCGCTTGCCGGCCGCCTTGCCGCGCGCTTCGGCGATACGCTGCGCGTCACCGTGGTGCGCAACGAAGTCACCGCCGAAGTCGCCGCCGGCGATCTGCTGGCCGTGGCCAAGGCCCTGCGTGACGAGGCCGAATTCCGCTTCAGCGTCTATATCGACACCTGCGGCGTCGATTACCTGGGCTACGGCCAGACCGAATGGGAGACCGACACCGCCCAGGGCGAGGGTTTCTCGCGCGGCGTCGAGGGTCAGGCCATGGGCCGTTTCAACTGGGCCGAGCGTCCACGCGAAACGGGACAGCCGCGCCGCTTTGCCGCCGTGATCCATCTGCTGTCGATCGAACACAACCGCCGTATCCGCCTGCGTGTCTTCTGCGAAGACGACATGCTGCCGGTGGTGCCCTCGCTCACCGGCATCTGGCCGGGCGCCGACTGGTTCGAACGCGAAACCTTCGACCTCTACGGCATCATCTTCGAAGGCCATCCCGACCTTCGCCGCATCCTCACCGACTACGGTTTCGTCGGCCATCCGTTCCGCAAGGACTTCCCGCTGATCGGCAACGTCGAGGTGCGCTACGACCCCGAGCAGAAGCGCGTGGTCTACGAACCGGTGTCCATCGAGCCGCGCGTGCTGGTGCCGCGTACCATCCGCAACGACGCCGACCTCGACCAGGCCCGCGCCGAAGCCGCCGACCGCTGGCGCGAGAACTGAACATGCAGGAAATCCGCAATTACACGATGAACTTCGGCCCCCAGCATCCGGCCGCGCACGGTGTGCTGCGCCTGGTGCTGGAGATGGACGGCGAAACGGTGGTCCGCGCCGATCCCCATGTGGGCCTGCTGCACCGCGGTACCGAGAAGCTCGCCGAGTCCAAGCCGTTCAACCAGTCGATCGGTTACATGGACCGCCTGGATTACGTCTCGATGATGTGCAACGAGCACGCTTACGTCGGCGCCATCGAAAACCTCATGGGTATCGAGGCACCGGTCCGCGCGCAGTACATCCGCACCATGTTCGACGAGATCACCCGCATCCTGAACCACCTGATGTGGGTCGGTTCCAATGCGCTCGACCTGGGCGCCATGGCGGTGTTCCTGTACGCCTTCCGCGAGCGCGAAGAGCTCATGGACTGCTACGAGGCGGTGTCCGGTGCACGCATGCACGCCACGTATTACCGCCCGGGCGGCGTCTACCGCGACCTGCCCACGCAGATGCCGAAGTACCGCGAATCCCCCTGGCACAAGGGCGCGGATCTGAAGCGCATCAATGCATGGCGCGAAGGCTCCATGCTCGATTACCTCGACGCGTTCACCGACGATTTCCCCGAGCGCGTGGCCGAGTACGAAAGCCTGCTCACCAACAATCGCATCTGGAAGCAGCGTACGGTGGGCATCGGCGTGATTTCGCCGGAGAAGGCGCAGGCGTGGGGCATGACCGGCGCCATGTTGCGCGGTTCGGGCATTGCCTGGGACCTGCGCAAGAAGCAGCCGTATGCGTCCTACGCCGAGATGGATTTCGACATTCCCGTCGGCGTCAATGGCGACTGCTACGACCGATATCTCGTGCGCATGGAAGAAATGCGCCAGTCCAACCGCATCATCAAGCAGTGCGTGAAGTGGCTGCGGGCCAACCCGGGTCCGGTGATGGTGCAGAACTTCAAGGTGGCGCCGCCCAGCCGCGCCGACATGAAGGAGGACATGGAAGCCCTGATCCACCACTTCAAGCTGTTCACCGAAGGCTACGGCGTGCCCGCCGGCGAGACCTACAAGGCGGTGGAAGCACCCAAGGGTGAGTTCGGCTGCTACCTGGTGTCCGACGGCGCCAACAAACCTTTCCGCGTGCACTTGCGCGCACCGGGCTTCGCCCATCTGTCCTCGATGGACACGGTGGTGCGCGGCCACATGCTCGCCGACGTGGTCGCCATGATTGGCACTTACGACCTCGTCTTCGGCGAAGTCGATCGCTAAGGCGACGGGACAAGAACATGAAAGCAACCGGACATTACGCCGAGGTCAAGGATGTCGATCCGATCGCGGTGCTCGAGCAGCACACCCGCGACCATATTGACCACTGGGTGTCGAAATTCCCGCCGGACCGCAAGCGCTCGGCGCTGATCCAGGCGTTGATGGCGGCCCAGGAACAGAACCGCGGGTTCCTTACCGATACACTGATCACCGCCACCGCCAAGTACCTCGACCTCCCGGCCGTTTGGGCCTACGAGGTGGCGAGCTTCTACTCGATGTTCGAGACGGTGCCCGTGGGCCGCAACAACGTGGCCATCTGCACCAACATCTCGTGCTGGCTCAATGGTGCCAACGACATCGTGCGCCATTGCGAGGGCAAGCTCGGCATCCGCACCGGCGAGAGCACGGCCGACGGCCGTATTTACCTGAAGCGCGAAGAAGAATGCCTCGCGGCCTGCTGCGGCGCGCCGATGATGGTAGTCAACGGTCATTACCACGAGCATCTCACCACGACGAAAGTCGACGAGATCCTCGACGGTCTGAAGTAGGAGCAGGGCAGATGGCAAGCACTACCGGTCCCGTCGGTCCCGCGCCCCTGGAGCACCAGGTCGTCTATACGACGCTCCACTTCGACAAGCCGTGGGCGTTGGACAACTACTTGTCGATCGGCGGTTACGAAGCCTGGAAGAAGATCCTGGCCGAGCGCCCCGATCCGGGCGCGATCATCGACGAACTGAAGAAAAGCTCGCTGCGCGGCCGTGGCGGCGCAGGCTTCCCCACCGGCCTGAAGTGGTCGTTCATGCCGCGCACGGCGCCGGGCCAGAAGTACATCCTGTGCAATTCCGATGAATCCGAGCCTGGCACCTGCAAGGACCGCGATATCCTGCGCTTCAACCCACATGCGGTGATCGAAGGCCTGGCCATCGCCTGTTACTGCACCGGCTCCACCGTTGCCTACAACTACCTGCGCGGTGAATTCCATCACGAGCCCTTCGAGAATTTCGAAGAGGCCCTGAAGGAAGCCTACGCGGCGGGCCTGCTGGGCAAGGGCCTGGGCGGCGACCTCGACGTCGACATCTACACCGCGCTGGGCGCCGGCGCCTACATCTGCGGCGAAGAAACCGCGCTGATGGAGTCGCTCGAAGGCAAGAAGGGACAGCCGCGCTTCAAGCCGCCGTTCCCGGCGGGCTTCGGCCTGTACGGCAAGCCGACCACCATCAACAACACCGAAACCTATGCGTCGGTGCCGGCGATCCTGCGCCACGGCGCGGACTGGTTCCTGAACCTGGGCAAGCCCAACAACGGTGGCCCGAAGATCTTCTCGGTATCAGGCCACGTGGCCAGACCCGCCAACTACGAGATCCGCCTGGGCACCTCGTTCAACGAACTGCTGGAAATGGCCGGCGGCATCCGCAACGGCAACACGCTCAAGGCCGTGATCCCCGGGGGCTCGTCGATGAAGGTGCTGCCCGCGTCGCTCATCGCCGAGTGCACCATGGATTACGACAGCCTGCAGAAGGCAGGGTCGGGGCTGGGTTCGGGCGCCGTGATCGTCATGGACCACACCACCTGCATGGTCAAGGCCTGCCAGCGCATCGCGCAGTTCTACAAGGCCGAATCCTGCGGCCAGTGCACGCCTTGCCGCGAAGGTACCGGCTGGATGTACCGCGTGCTCACCCGCATCGTCGAAGGCGAGGGCACGCAGGACGAC
The DNA here is from genome assembly GCF_035317885.1 of Pinirhizobacter sp. Taxonomy (GTDB): domain Bacteria; phylum Pseudomonadota; class Gammaproteobacteria; order Xanthomonadales; family Rhodanobacteraceae; genus Pinirhizobacter. The sequence goes on along the minus strand of NZ_DATHFX010000228.1, from coordinate 775 downwards.
CTGCACCGGCTGAAGGCCGTCGCCGGCCAGATCGAAGGACACACCATCTGCGCCTTCGGGGAAGCCGCCGCGTGGCCGGTGCAGGGCTTCCTGCACCACTTCTGGGACGAGTTCGAATACTTCGTCACCCACAAGCGTTCCAAGACTGAAGACATGCTCGCCCAAGCAAACCGTGGAGTGGCCGCCTGATGAGTGCGCAGCCCGCCAACAACGCAGCGCCCGACCTCGTCAACATCGAGATCGACGGCCGCGCCCTGCAGGTGCCGAAGGGTTCGATGATCATCCACGCGGCCGACGCCGCGGGGATCCCGATCCCGCGCTTCTGCTATCACCGCAAGCTCCCGATCGCCGCCAATTGCCGCATGTGCCTGGTGGAGATCGAGAAGATGCCCAAGCCGGCGCCGGCCTGCGCCACGCCCGTGGGCGAGGGCATGAAGGTGTTCACGCGCTCGGACAAGGCGCTGAAGTCGCAGCGCAACGTGATGGAATTCCTGCTGATCAACCATCCGCTTGACTGCCCTATCTGCGACCAGGGCGGCGAGTGCGAACTGCAGGACGTCTCGCTGGGTTATGGCCGTTCGGTGTCGCGTTACAACGAACGCAAGCGCACTATTTCCGACGAGGATCTCGGTCCGCTGGTCGCCACCGACATGACGCGCTGCATCCAGTGCACGCGCTGCGTGCGCTTCACCGCGGAGATCGCCGGCACCTACGAGCTGGGCGGCATGATGCGCGGTGAGGACCTGCAGATCGGCACCTACGATGGCAAGCCGCT
>NZ_DATHFX010000227.1:0-6259 GCF_035317885.1 Pinirhizobacter sp. | reverse complement strand
CCACCGTCGGCGAGCGAGCCGTCCAGGGCATAGGCCAACGCTTCAAAATCGTTGAGGACGGCGACCTGGTCAAACCCTAACGCCTGGCGCAGCTGTGTCAGGTGGATGGGCCACGCAAGGTTGTCGTTCACGACTTCGTCGCCCATGACCTGGCCAGCGCAAGCGAGCACGCAGTGCTTCACCGGGACGCGCACGTCGCTTTCGATGAAGGCCTGGAGCAGGTCCGACAGCATCGGGAACTCCGCGCACGCGAAGACCCGATAGGCCAGCGTTTCGACGCCGTGGACCCCGTCGCGCGAGGCACGCATCAGCGCGACACGCCCGTGCGTGCCGCCGATGTCGGCCGCCAGGAACGGCGTCGCCGGTAGCCCTGTCAGTCGGTCGGAATGGTCGATTGCCACGTCCAGCGCGCTCCCCGCATTGGATCTGTCTTTAGCCTGTAACGGAATTGACACCGGTGTCAAGCGGTGGCGCAGCATGCGGGAAAAATTCCTAGGAGCGCAGGCGTCGGTCGTTACGGAACGATTCGCCCGGCGAGCCAGCCGGCCAACCCATCGGCCTGGGCCTGGGGCGAGGAGCCCATGGTCATCAGGTGAATATCCGCGTTCGCAGGCGGCTCGTAGGGTGAGTCGATGCCGGTAAAGTTGGCCAGCAGCCCCGCCCGCGCTTTGCGATACAAGCCCTTGGGATCACGCCGTTCGCACTCGGCCAGCGGCGCATCCACGTACACCTCAACGAACTCGCCGGGCTCGAAGCGCCCACGGGCGAACTCGCGCTCGGCGGCGAAGGGCGATATGGCACACACCAGCACCACCAGTCCGGCGTCCAACATCAGGTGCGCGACCTCGGCCAGGCGGCGGATATTCTCCACGCGCGCCTCGGCGGTGAAGCCAAGGTCGTTGTTGAGGCCATGACGAACGTTGTCGCCATCGAGCAGGTACGTATGGTGCCCCAGCGCGGTGAGGCGCTGCTCCACAAAGTTCGCGATCGTGGACTTGCCGGAGCCGGAAAGCCCGGTGAACCACACGCATAACGGCTTCTGGGCCTTGGCATGGCTGCGCATGGCCTTGTCGACATCCATGTGTTGCCAGTGGATATTGGCCGAACGGCGTAAGGCGAAATCCAGCCGGCCACAGGCGACGGTCGCCCGGCTGAGCAGGTCCACCAGCACGAAGCCGCCCAGCGCCGCGTTCGTGGCGAAGGGTTCGAAGGCGATGTCCTGGTCCAGGTCCAGGTTGCATGCGCCGACCTCGTTGAGCTCCAGCCGCCTGGCCGCCAGCGGCGCCTGGGTATGGACATCCACCTTGTGCTTGATCGTGGTGATCCGGGCCCGAACGCGCCCCGTGCCCTGCAGGAGATCGTAGGCGCGTCCCGGCAACATGGGCTCCTGGCTCATCCACAGCACATGGCAGGCGAATTGCGATGCCTCCGGACAAGGCGCGTCAGCGCTGGCAAGTACCTGGCCCCGCCCGGCCTGGACATCCGGATGCAGCGTGAGCATCACGGCCTGGCCACGCCGCGCGGTGTCGGCAGTTTCCCCGGCTACGCGCAAAGTGGCCACGCGCGCGGTGGTCTTGCCCGGCTGGACCATCACCTCATCGCCCACCTGGATGCAACCGGCCTCGACGGTACCGGCGTAGCCGCGGTAGTCCTGGTGGGGGCGCACCACGAGCTGGATCGGCAGGCGAAAGTCGCCGTCCGCAGGCTGCGGAACCGGAGCCTCTTCCAAGGCCTCGAGCAGGGTGGGTCCTGTGTGCCAGGGCATGCGTGGCGAACGCGTCGCGATGTGATCACCATCGGTCGCCACCACCGGGATGGCCACCACTCGCGCGATACCGAGTTCGACGGCCAGCGCTTGGTATGCAGTGCGGATATTCTCGAACACGGTGGCATCGAATCCCACCAGGTCCATCTTGTTGACCGCCAGGATGACCTGCCCGATGCCCATCAAAGCGCAGATGTAGCTGTGTCGCTGGGTCTGGGCGAGCAGGCCTTTGCGCGCATCCACCAGCACCACGGCGAGTGACGCCGTGGAGGCGCCCGTGGCCATGTTGCGCGTGTATTGCTCGTGGCCCGGGCAGTCGGCGACGATGAAGTTCCGGCGTGCCGTGTGGAAGTATCGGTAGGCCACGTCAATCGTGATGCCCTGCTCGCGCTCGGCTGCCAGGCCATCGGTCAGCAGCGCGAAATCCAGCTTGGCAGGCGCCTCCGGATGCTGCCGCGCGCTGTCGCGCGCCAGGGTGGCCACCTGATCGTCAGGGAGCATGCCCGCATCGTGGAGCAGTCGCCCCAGCAAGCTGCTCTTGCCATCATCCACGCTGCCGCAGGTGATGAAGCGCAGCACTTCGTTCGTATCCGCTGCCGCCATCAGAAGTAGCCTTCCTGCTTCTTGCGCTCCATCGATGCCGCCGGGTCGCGGTCGATCACCCGCCCCTGGCGCTCCGACGTCCGTGCGTGGACCAGCTCGTCGATCAGGGCGTCGAGCGTCGTGGCGTCTGATTCGATGGCAGCCGTCAATGGGTAGCAGCCCAGCGTGCGGAAGCGCACCTGGCGCCGTTGTACCTCTTCACCCGGCTGCGGGACCAGTCGCTCGTCATCGACGACCAGCCATGCCCCGTTGCGTTGGATGACTGGGCGTTCCGCCGCAAAGTAAAGGGGTACCACTTCGATGCCTTCGCGCCTGATGTAGCGCCAAATGTCCAACTCCGTCCAGTTGGACAACGGGAATACCCGTGCGGTCTCGCCCGGGGCAAGGCCGGTGTTGTAGAGATGCCACAGCTCCGGACGTTGTGCTTTCGGCTCCCAACGGTGCTGGGCATTGCGGAAGGAAAACACCCGCTCCTTGGCGCGGGAGGCCTCCTCGTCGCGTCGCGCGCCGCCGATGGCGGCATCGAAGCCGTGTCGCTCCAGCGCCTGCCGGAGCGCCACCGTCTTCATCAACTCAGTGTGGATTGTCGGGCCGTGGACGAGCGGCGAGATGCCCTGCGCCTGGGCTTCCTCGTTGACATGGACCAGGAGTGTGATGTCCGGGGTGGCCGCCACGCGCTCGCGCAGGGCGTACATCTGGCGGAACTTCCAGGTGGTGTCCACATGCAGTAGCGGCATCGGTGGGGGCGCCGGGGCAAAGGCCTTGCGCAGGAGGTGGAGCAGAACCGAGGAATCTTTGCCGATCGAATAAAGCATGACCGGCGCGCGGAAGCCCGCGGCGACCTCGCGGATCACATGGATCGCATCGGCTTCAAGGACGTCCAGGTGTGGCACGGTTGGCACGGTCACGGTGGCGCAGGCCAGCTCCGGAAGCACACGGCGCGACGCCCGAAAGGGGGTTGCCAGGTCACTATATCCTCCCCAGTTGGTAGAGAGCCTAAGCGGTTTCGCCATGCTTGGGAATCCGGTCCCGGAGGCCGCGGCATGCTGCGATCGAGAATTGGCTACAAGTATTTCCAGAAGATTGGACATTTGCCGTAAGCCGGCAAGGCCGTAGGCTCGCAGCTGGTCCAGACGAGAGCGAGCGATGAATCTACGTAAATTCGGTCGAACATGGGCCATGCCCTTCCTGCTCGCGGCCGTCGGCGCAACGGCGATGGGCGCTCAACCGGCGCAAGCGGAACCTGCGTCAGCTGCTCCAGCGTCCGCCGAACGCGATGGGTCCCATGACTTCGACTGGGAGATCGGCACCTGGGCCACCAGCGTGAAAGTGCTGCGCAATCCCTTGTCGCCGAAGGCGACCTGGGTCGAATTCAACGGCACATCGGTCATTCATGCCCTGGGTGGCGGCCGGTCCAATGTGGTTGACCTCGATGTCAAAGGTCCCCCCGGTCGGATCCAAGGGGTTTCGCTGCGGCTCTACAATGTCCAGGGGCGCCAGTGGACCCTCAACTTCGCCAACATGGGCGACGGCCTGCTGACCCCTCCCTCTGTGGGGGAATTCACGAATGGCCGTGGAGAGTTCTATGGAACCGACACGCTACGTGGCCGGACGATCCTGGTCCGCTTCGTGATCCTTGACGTCATGCCGGATTCGGCGCGCTTCGAGCAATCCTATTCCGCCGACGGTGGCAAGACCTGGGAGCTGAACTGGATCGCGACTGATCGACGACTACCAGCGAAGCCCTAGAAAATCCCTCAGGCAGCCTTGCCACGCAACACATACTGCAACGCCAGTGCATCCTGCGCCGCCATCTCCGGATCGGCTTGCGCCGCCGCTGCCATGGCCTTGATGATCGGAAGGAACACGTGGCGCTGCGGGTCGTCGAAGATGCGCGCCATGCCGTCTTCCACGGCAAAGCCTGCGCCCTGGAACATCTCGATCATGGTCATGCGGGTGAACCAGCGGATATGGGTGCGATCGAACAGGCCCGAGTCTTCGTAACGGAAGTTGCCGAACGACAATTTTGCCTGGACGCTCCAATGCTGGGCGTTGGGAATGCAGGCGACCACGGTGCCGCCGGGCGGCAGCACGGCGCGGATGTTGGCAAGCAGTTTCCATGGGTCGTGCAGATGTTCGAGCACGTCGCCAAATACCCAGCAATCGCCACCCAGGGTGGTGCCCAGCGTATGGGCGTCGGCCTGTTCGACGTTGAGGTCGAGCACCTCGTCGCAATGCCGGCGGGCTAGTTCCGCGTAGCTGGGATCGATCTCGATGCCGATGTAGTGGACGTCTGGGTTGATCGCTTTATAAGCGCGGGCGAGGGCGCCTGAGCTGCAGCCCACTTCCACTACGCGGCGCGCGTTGGTGGGCATGAACTTCAGCAGATCCGGATTGTGCTGCTCGTGCACGGGTGTCTGTTGCATGATGGCGTCTCGCTTTTGGATGGGGGTCAGTCGGGAAGCCAGGCTTTCGCCCAGTCCGCCAGGTGTGGTCCGGTAAGCATGTAATCGCGGTGGATCGCCGAGCGCAGCTCGTCGCCGGCACGCTCCGTGGCGTCCAGATCCGATAGGTGCATGCGGATCGCCTGCATCCAGTCGCGGTAGCGGTTCTTCACGCGCGTCACAGGCAGGTCGTCGCGGTAACAGATGATGTCGCTGCACACCACCGGGAACCCGCAGGCGCCGTATTCCATCAGGCGCAGGTTGCTCTTGCAGGCGTTGAAGATGTTGTCTTCGAGCGGGGCAAGGGCCAGGTCCAGGTTGAGCGAGGCCATCTTCTCCGGGTACAGCTCGATCTGCACGCCATACTGGAAGTCGTGCACGTAAGGGCGGAGTTTTTCCGGGCACATGCCCAGGAATACCCATTCCACTTCGTCGGCCAGGTCCCGGACCACGTCGGCGATCAGTTCAAGGTCGCCACGGTGGCTGGAGCCACCACCCCAGCCCACGCGCGGCTTCTTGCCCACGCGGCGCTGGCTGGGAGTGAGGCTGCCCCACCAGTTCACCGGCAGGCGGTTCTTCACTACGCGAATATCGCTGTGCAGGTGGGACATCTGCTCGGCCAACGGCTCGGTGGACACCACGAAGCGATCGACCATGCCCAGGGCCTTGCGCAGGTTCTTTGGCAGGTCGGGGGTCTTCATGGTCTTGTAGTGGGCGCTCTTCACCGGGATGTGGGTGAGGTAGTCGTCCAGTTCGAATACGCGGAAGGCGCGGGAGAGCTCCTTCATTTCCTTCACGCGGTCGCGCTGGCTGGGGCCCATCTGGCGCTGCAGCACCACGGTATCGGCTTCGGCACGGGCCAGTTCCACCGGCAGCAGGTACCGCTCGCTTACCAGGCCTTCCATCTGGCCTTCGCGCTGCATCGAGGCGAACGGCTGGCGGACGCGGTAATGGCCGCAGCCGAAGGCATCACCGGGGATCACCACCGCGCGCGGCAGTACCGGCTTGGCGAACGGCTGCCAGGCTTCATGGCGTTGTTCGTTCAAACTGAAGTTGGTGTTGAGGATGCTCAAGTTCCGGTTGTAGGCCGGATCGCGAACCATCCACGGCTGCCAGCGCCGGTTGAGGTTGGCGTGCTCGTTGTCCGACAACTGGCGCAGCGCCTGCACGAATGCGTTCTGGCCGGCACTGGCGCGGGTGTCGCGCATCACGCGCGCATGCGGTGTCCACACGGTCAGGAAGCCGGCTTCACGTGCTTTCAGGCACAGGTCCACCGCGTGGTAGTGATTGGGGAACACGCCGTCGCTGAAACCGTCCACTGCCACGAACACGTCGCGACGCACCAGCAGGCATTCGGCACCGACGGCGCTGTAGTTCTGGTCCAGCTGCAGGCGCTGCATGTAACCCGGGGAGGTGGCGGCCTCACCGCGGAAAGCCGCATGGGCGG
>NZ_DATHFX010000226.1:0-7281 GCF_035317885.1 Pinirhizobacter sp. | reverse complement strand
ACCGCATGCACGATCAGGCCGACGCCTTCCGCGGCGCGGCGCACGGCCTGGGCATCCATGGCGTCGCCGCGTTGCCACTGGATGCGGTGATCGGCATCCGAGGGCGGTTCGTGCCGGATGAGCGCGCGAACCGCCCAGCCGCGGGCCAGGAGCGCCCCTGCTACCTCGCCACCAATGCCTCCTGTAGCGCCCAGAACCAGTGCCGTGTTTTGCGTCGCCATGAACTGTTCCCGTGGAAGTAAGGGCCACAGGATGCGCTGCCGTAAGCTAGAAAGAAATTGACTTACTCGTTGACTAGCTATACAAAAATGTATGGATAACGAACCGGATTGGCAGCATTACCGCAGTTTCCTTGCCGTGCTGGAAGAAGGCTCGCTCTCGGCCGCGGCACGCAGCCTTGGGCTCGCACAGCCCACCCTGGGCCGTCATGTGGAACTGCTGGAGGCAGCGTTGGGCACCACGCTGTTTACCCGTTCGCCCACGGGCCTGGCCGCTACCGATGCGGCCGAAGCCTTGCGGCCCTTCGTTCAATCCATGCGCGCCACGGCGCAGGCGATTGAGCGTCATGCACATGCCGTCCGCCACACGGTGGCCGGTACCGTCCGCCTGGGCGTATCCGAGGTGATCGGTATCGAGGTCGTGCCAACGATCCTTGCGTCGTTTCGCCAGGCATGTCCTGGTGTGGTCGTGGAACTGGTGTTGTCCGATCGCAACCAGGATCTCCTGCAGCGTGATGTCGACGTGGCCGTGCGCATGGTGGCGCCAGTGCAGGAAGCGCTGCTTGCGCGGCGCATCGGGGCGATCGAACTGGGTTTGCATGCGCACCCGTCATATCTCGAGCGACGGGGCGAACCGCGCCAGATGCACGATCTCACCTCGCACGATCTGGTCGGCTTCGACCAGGCATTGCCCTATATCCGGCGCATGTCGGCCGGATTGCCACCATGGCGCCGCGAGATGTTCGCACTGCGCAGCGACAGCAACATGGCGCAACTGGCGGCCATGCGCTCAGGCCTTGGCATCGGCTTCTGCCAGGTTCCGCTGGCCGCGCGGGAGCCGGCGCTGGTGCGCGTACTGCCTACCATGGCCTTGCCGCTGGAATGCTGGGTAGTGATGCACGGCGACCTGCGTGGCCAGGGGGCATGCAAGGCCCTGTTCGATGCACTGGTCAAGGGCCTGCTCGCCTACCTTGCCTAGCGCCCCGACGCGGTACCGGCTTGCGCACCATCATCCCACTGGGCGATGTCTTCTTCAGTCAGCATGGCTTGCACGGCCGAGCGGTTGGCGCGGCGCATGGGTTTTTCGTCGACGCGGTCCAGCGGTGCCTGGCGCAACGCATCGTGTGGCAGCACGGTAAGGTCAAAGGCGATGCCGTCGGCGTTGAAGGTAAGGGCGGTGAATTCGGCCTGGTCGTCGCGGGTCATGCGCAGGCGGCGCACCTGGGTGCCGAAGGGGATGCCGTGTTCGGTCAGGAACAACGGCACGGCTTCGGGATCTTCGCTGAACACATGCAGGCATACGGCTGAGTGTTCATCGGCGGTGCCTTCCAGTACCGCGCCCACCAGCCGTGGATCGAAGCCGCGCAGGAAGAACATGCCTTCCACCGCGGCCTCGCGGCGGGCACGCAAGGCTTGCGGTTGCGAATCGCCCTTGAAGATGCGCTGGTGCTCGCGCAAGGCTTCTTCGATCTCGTTGTTCCGCGGCAGCGCCTGGTCGTCGATGATGCCCAGGCGCTCAGCGGCCTTCAGCTTGGCATGGTGGAAGTCGCGTATGCCGTGTTCGCTCATCAGCCGGGCGGCTTCCTGGGCGATGCGTAGCCGGCTGCGCTGGCTGCGGTCCTGGGCGTGGATGCGGTGGTGTTCGCCTCGTGACATGAGCGTATGACCCCGTGTGCAGGACGTGGGGTGAGATTACATGTTTTGACAGGTTTTGGCGTGACGGCGAAGTAACGGGGTAAAGGGGTCAGGGTCATGACTCTGACCCCCAACCGTTGTCGATCTAGAAAATATCGTAGGAATGCTGGTCGGTCTCGTCCTGCTGTTGCTGCTGCTGGGCTTGCTGGCGCAGGCGGTCGACGTCTTCGACCTTCATGATCTCGCTCATCGCGTCCGGGTCGCCGGCGCTGGTGGGCATGCCGGAACTGCGGTTGATCTGCACCGTGCTGATGCCCGGCGGCATCGGCAGCGTGGCCGATGGCGTGTCCTTCAGCACCGCGCCCATGTAGTCCTGCCAGATGGGAAGTGCCGCTTTGGCGCCGAATTCACCCTTGCCCAGCGAAGTGAAATCGTCGAAGCCCACCCATACCGAGGCCACGACCTTGCCGTTGAAGCCGACAAACCAGGCGTCGCGGTGGTCGTTGGTGGAGCCTGTCTTGCCGGCCAGGTCGTCGCGCTTCAATTCCATCGCGGCCGAACCGGTACCGCGGCGGATCACGTCCATCATCATCGACGTCACCAGGTAGTCGTTGCGCACGTCGATGACGCGCGGGGCCAGGTGCGGCGGATGCGGGCCGGTGGTGTGTGCGTCATCGGGCAATTTCGCATCGCCGATCACGGCGGCCGTGGAGCTGGTGGCCGGTGCGTTGGCGGGGCCTGAAGGCGTGGAGGGCGGGGGCGGGCCGGGCGGCGTGGTATCGAGCAGGCGCTCCTGGCAGTCCACGCAGGCCCGTGCCGGATTGGCCACATAGACGGCCTGGCCGTTGCGGTCATTGATCTGCGAGATGAAATACGGGGTGACCAGGAAGCCGCCGTTGGCGAATACCGCATAGCCGCGGGCCATGCTCATGGGCGACACCGAGGCCGTGCCCAGGGCAAGCGACAGGTTCTGCGGGATGGCATCGGGCGTGAAGCCGAAGCGGGTGGCGTAATCGCGGACGTAGCGCACGCCGATGGCGTCGAGCAGGCGCACCGACACCAGGTTCTTCGACTTCACCAGCGCCTCGCGCAGGCGGATCGGGCCGTCGAACTTGCCGTCGTCGTTGGACGGGGCCCAGATGCCGTCGGGCCGCGACGGATCGGGGAACACCACCGGTGCATCGTTGACGATCGATGCGGGGGTAAACCCGCGCTCGAAAGCCGCCGAATACAGGAACGGCTTGAAGCTCGAGCCTGGCTGGCGCGCGCTCATCACCGCGCGGTTGAACTTCGAACGCTGGAAATTGAATCCACCCACCAGCGCCTGCACGGAGCCATCCTCGGGATCGAGCGACACCAGCGCCGCCTGCACGGAGGGAATCTGCGTGAGTTCCCACTGGCCTTGCTCGTTGCGCTGCACGCGGACGAGGTCGCCACGCTTGACCACCGCGTCCACGCTCTTGGGCACGCTGCCGGCGCTGGTTTCGTTGACATAGCGCCGGGCCCAGGCCACCGCGTCCATGTCCAGGGTGATCGATTCCTTGCTGGACAGGTACACCGTGGCCTGCTTGGCGGTGGATTCGGTGACGATGCCCGGCTGCATGCCGCCGGCCGCCATGTAGCCGGCCAGCACCCGGTCCAGTTCCTCGGTGCCGGCACCCGCCGGCAGTTCGTCGTGGCCTTCGGGACCGCGGTAGCCGTGGCGGCGGTCGTAGCTGGAGAGCTTCTCGCGCAGCGCGGTGTTGGCCGCGTCCTGGCGTGCGGAGGTGACCGTGGTCTTGACGGTATAGCCTTCCACCAGGGCGTCGTTGCCGAGTTTCTCGATCGCCTGCAGGCGTGCCATCTCGGCCAGGTACGGTGCATCCACCTCGATCGGCTGCTCGTGCGGATACGCATCGTTGGGCTCGGCGATCGCCTGGTCGTACTCGGCCTTGGTGATGAAGCGGTTGGACAGCATCTGGCCCAGCACCCAGTTGCGGCGGCCAATAGCGCGCTTGGGGTTATTGAGCGGATTGACCACTGAGGGGAGCTGGAAGGTCGATGCCAGCATCGCCGACTGCGCCACGGTGAGCTGGTCGAGCGTCTTGCCGTAGTAGAAGCTCGCCGCCGCACCCAGGCCGTAGGTACGGTGGCCGAGGAACATCTTGTTGATGTACAGCTCGAGGATTTCATCCTTCGTGAGCTCGTTCTCCATGCGCAGGGCGATGAAGATCTCGGTGAGCTTGCGCGAATAGAGCTTCTCGGGACTCAGGAAGAAGTTGCGGGCGACCTGCTGGGTGATGGTGGAACCGCCGGGCCCCTTGTCGCCGCCGGACGTGATCACATGGATGCCCGCGCGGGCAATGCCATGCCAGTCGACCCCGGGATGGCTGTAGAAATCGGCATCCTCGGCCGAGAGCACGGCGTTCTTCATCTTCGCCGGTACGTCGGCGATGCGCACGGGGACGCGCCGGGTTTCGCCGAAGGTGGCGATCAGCTTGCCATCGGCCGTCTCGATGCGCAGGGGCACCTGCATGTGGACATCCCGCAGCACGGCCACCGCCGGCAGCCGGGGCGCCAGGAGCCAGTAGGCCACCCCGACCGCCGCCACCACCAGCAGGACGCCCACCAGGGCCAGGATCAGCGCATAGCGCAGCAAACGCTTAAGTATTGCCATGAATGGTCGTTAGGGATACGTGGGCGCGAAAGTGGCGCCGAGTATAGGGGGTCGCGAGATTCCGCCCTAGCGGCGGGGGCTTACCCGTCCCCGGGACAGGGGCTTATGGCTCGGAATGACGAACTTGTGATTTAGTTCCGAACCAAAGGGTTGCGACCCATTGCTAAAGCATTAAGTTTTCGATCTAATGCCCTGGCGTCCAAACAAAAACCTAACGGGACGCAGGGGAAGGGGGACATCGTGGGGCTTTTCACACCGAAGGCGCCGCCGTTAATCGGCGTCGACATCAGCTCGACTGCCGTAAAGCTTCTCCAGTTAAGTCAGGCTGGCGGGCGGTACCGCGTTGAGCACTACGCCGTTGAGCCGCTGCCGCCCAATGCCGTCGTCGAGAAGAACATCGTCGAGGTCGAGGCCGTCGGCGAGGCCATCCGGCGCGCCCTGTCCCGTTCCGGCTCCAAGCTCAAGCACGGCGCTGCCGCCGTGGCGGGCTCGGCGGTCATCACCCGGCTGATCCCGATGTCCGCGGACCTGGCCGAGGACGACCTGGAAAGCCAGATCCAGATCGAGGCCAACCAGTACATCCCCTATCCCATCGAGGAAGTCTCGCTCGACTTCGAGGTGCTGGGCCCGGTCAAGGACAACCCCGAAATGAATAACGTGCTCCTTGCGGCTTCCCGCACGGAGAACGTGGACATGCGCATCGCCGCGCTCGACCTGGGCGGCCTGTCCGCCCGCGTGGTCGACGTCGAGGCCTTCGCCATGGAGAACGCCTTCGGCATGGTGGCCGACCAGCTCTCCGTGCCGCGCGACGCCCTGGTGGCAGTGGTGGACATCGGCGCCACCATGACCACCCTGGCGGTGCTGAAGAACCAGCGCACCATCTATTCCCGCGAGCAGGTCTTCGGTGGCAAGCAGCTCACCGACGAAATCATGCGCCGTTACGGCCTTTCCTATGAGGAAGCCGGCCGGGCCAAGCGCAAGGGCGGCCTGCCCGAATCGTACGAAGCGGAAGCCCTGGAGCCCTTCAAGGAAGCCCTGGTCCAGCAGGTCAGCCGCCTGCTGCAGTTCTTCTTCGCCGGTTCCGAGTACAGCCGCGTCGACCAGGTGGTCCTGGCCGGCGGCTGCGCCTCGATCGAGGGCATCAGCGAATTGCTCGAAGCCCAGTTGGGCATCCCGTGCGTGGTGGCCAACCCGCTGGCGCGCATGGCGCTGTCCAGCCGCGTGCAGCCGCAGGCACTGGCCCAGGACGCTCCCGCGCTGATGATCGCGGTCGGCCTGGCCATGAGGAGCTTCGACTGATGGCACGGATCAATCTATTGCCGTGGCGCGCCGAGCGCCGCAAGCAGCGAGAGCGTGAGTTCTACATGCAGCTGGGCGTGGCAGCGCTCGTTGGCGTGGTCGTGGCGTTCGCCTGGGTGCTGTGGATGGACATGCGCATCGACAACCAGAACGATCGCAACACCTACTTGAAGGGCGAGATCACCCAGCTGGACGAACGCATCGCGAAAATCCAGGACCTGGAAAAAACCCGCTCGCGCCTGCTCCAGCGCAAGCAGATCATCGAGCAGTTGCAGGCCAACCGCTCGCAGATGGTCCATCTGTTCGACGAGATGGTGAAGACCATCCCCGTCTCAGCCCGCCTTTCCAACATGAAGCAGACCGGCGATTCGCTCTCGCTCGACGGCGTGGCCCAGTCCAATGCCTCGGTGGCCGAGTACATGCGCAACATCGAGTCCTCGCCCTGGATGGGCCATGTGGACCTGCGCAAGACAGAAAACAGCCATGACGCCTCGCGCATGCCTTATTCGTTCGGCCTGGACGTGAAGCTTTCCCGGCCCACCGGTGACAGTGCGGACGCCGCGGCATCGCCTGCCGCAGCCTCGGCTCCCGGCGCCGCCCCGGCCGTGCCGGCACCCCTGGCCAATGCCGCCCTGTCCGCACTGCCGTCGCCGGCTGCCTCCGCGGGCACGCCGCCCGCGGCCGCACCCGCAGCAGCGCCCGCAGGCGTACCGCCGCCGGTTGCCGCCGTCAGCACGGCGCCCGCCCCGGCCCGTCCCGCCACTGCCGGGGGGGCACGCAAATGAAGTTCTTTGACGATCTGCGCAACCTCGACCGCCACAACGTTGGCGGCTGGCCGAAGGCGATCAAGCTGTTCTTCACCGCCATCGTCTTCATCGTGATCGTGGTGGCCGGCTGGTACTTCTTCGTCTCCACCCAGCAGGACGACCTGGAAACCGCGCGCAACCAGGAAGTTTCGCTCAAGAGCGAGTTCTCCGCCAAGCAGGCCAAGGCCGCCAACCTCGAGGCGCTGCAGCAGCAGCTCAACGAGATGCAGGACATGCTGCGCCAGTTGCTGCGCCAGCTGCCCAGCAAGACCGAAATGCCCGAGCTGCTGGTGGACATCTCGCAGACGGCGCTGGCCGCCGGCATCGAGAACGAGCTGTTCCAGCCCGGTGCCGAAACGCCGAAGGACTTCTACGCCGAGAAGCCGATCACCCTGCGCATGGTAGGCACCTATCACCAGTTCGGTGCGTTCATCAGCGGCGTGGCCTCCCTTCCGCGCGTCGTTATCCTGACGCTGCATGACGTTTCCCTGAGTCCGAAATCCGCCGCAGTCAAGGGAGGCGACCCGGTACCGGGCGGCCTGCTGGTACTGCAGGGCACGGTCAAGACCTATCGCTACCTTGAAGATGACGAGGCGGCCAACACCGATACGCACCCGCAGGGCGCCGCCGCCAAGGGGGCCAAGCCATGAGCCGCTTCATGACTCCC
>NZ_DATHFX010000225.1:0-5407 GCF_035317885.1 Pinirhizobacter sp. | reverse complement strand
CAAGACCGGGATCGGCAGCATGTTGAGGATGGCAAGGCTTAAGGACACCATCGCCAGGAAATTAAGGAACCAGGCCACGCCCCGGCCGGCCGAATCGTTGGCCGCCTCGGCGATGCCGACGACGCCTGAAAGGTTCTTGGTGGAGGCCTGGCCCGAGACCATCTTGCCGATCAGGTTGAAGGTGGTCTGTGTGCTGGTCCAGGTGGCCTTCAGCGCCTGGCCGAGCGCCGGCACCGGCGCATAGCGCTCGGTGGCTTCCTCGCCGGCGCGGCCCATCACGCCGACGATCCAGCGGGTGGTGCCGTCCTCGGTGGAGCGGCGGGCGGTGACGGCGAGGGCGAGGTTCTGGTTGCCGCGGTGCACGCCCAGCTGCACGCTTGGGTTCTTTTCAGCCGCCTTGGGCAGCAGTTTCATGAAGTCGGTGAAATCGCCCACGGCCTGGCCGTTGACCGAGGTGATCAGGTCGCCTGCCTTTACGCCGGCGAGCGCTGCCGGGTCGCCGGGGCGCACGGTGTCGACGATCGCCGGGCGGAAGGCATCCAGCCCCAGGGCGTCGAAGCCCTTGCCGATATCCTGGCTGCTGTCCAGGTTTTGGAGGGGCAACACCACGTTGCGCTCACTGCCGTCCTGGCCGCGAACGTGCACGGGCAGTGCCTCGTGGTTGAGCAGGCCGTTGGCGAGGGCCTCCAAGGCGGTACTCCACGTGGCGACCTGGTTGCCGTTGATCGAGATCAACCGGTCGCCTTCGCGAAGGCCCGCCTGCGCCGCGATGCCCGCGGGATCGGGGCTGACCAGCGGCGCCGCGTCTGGTCGGCCGATGATGAACATGGCCCACAGCGCGACGATGGTGAACAGCAGGTTGAATGCCGGGCCGGCCACCACGATGGCGATGCGTTGCCAGACGGGCTTGGCGGTGAATTCACGGCCGTGATCGGCCGGGTCGACGTCTCCCTCGCGGGCGTCGAGCATTTTCACGTAGCCACCCAGTGGAATGGCGGCAATCTGGTATTCGGTGCCATCGCGGCCCACCCGGCGCCATATGGCCCGGCCGAAACCGACGGAAAAGCGCAACACGCGCACGCCACAGCGGCGGGCGACCCAGTAATGGCCGAACTCGTGGAAGGTCACCAGCACGCCTAGCGTGACGGCCAACCAGAATATCGAACCGAAGAATGGACTCATGTATCAGGAAGCGCCGTAAGTGTCGGGCAATATTAGCAGTAAGCGCGGCTGAGCACCCGGCGCGCTGCAGCCCGCGCCGCCCCGTCCCGTGCCACGAGGGTCGGGATATCGACCACGGGTTCGGGCGGCAGTTCCGCAAGTACCGCCTCGACGATGTCGGGGATGCCCAGGAAGTGCAGGGTGCCACCCAGGAAGGCCGCCACGGCAACTTCGTTGGCGGCGTTCAGGATCGCCGTGGCGTCACCGCCGGCGCGCAGGGCCGCGAAGGCCAGCGCCAGGCAGCGGAAAGTGTCGGTGTCGGGGGCTTCGAATTCCAGTTTCCCGGCCGCGGCGAGATCCAGGGGGGTGACCCCGGCCTCGATGCGTTCAGGATAGGCCAGCGCATGCGCCAGGGCCGTGCGCATGTCGGGATTGCCCAGCTGGGCCAGGACCGAGCCGTCGAGGTATTCCACCAGGGAATGCACCAGGCTCTGTGGATGCACCAGCACCTGGATGTCGTCGGGCGCGGCGCCGAAGAGGTAATGCGCCTCGATCACCTCCAGGCCCTTGTTCATCAGCGTGGCTGAATCCACCGAGATCTTCGGTCCCATCGACCAGCGCGGGTGGGCCACGGCCTGGGCGGGGGTGATGGACGCCAGGTCTGCCCGGGTGCGGCCGCGGAACGGGCCGCCGGACGCGGTGAGGATGATCCGCCGCACACCCGCGGCCGCCAGTGCCGGGCGACCGCCGGGCAGGCACTGGAAGATCGCATTGTGTTCGGAATCGATCGGCACCAGGTCGCCACCACCTTCGCGCAAGGCCGCTAGCAGCAGGGGCCCGGCGATGACGATGGATTCCTTGTTGGCCAGTAGCAGGCGCTTGCCGGCGCGAGCCGCGGCGAGCGTGGATTCCAGCCCCGCGGCGCCGACGATGGCGGCGACCACGGTGTCGCAAAGGTCACCGGACGCCGCGGCCGTCACCGCGTCCGGACCGCCGGCCACGGCACAGTCCACGCCGGCATGGCGGAGCTTGCGGGCCAGTTCGTTCTCCAGTGCTGCGTCGGCGATCACGGCAAGCCGGGGCCGGAAACGCACGCAAAGGGCGACCAGGTCGTCCACCTTGCTATGGGCGGCCAGTACACTGGCGGTAAAGCGTGCCGGGTGCCGCGCGATGACATCGAGCGTGCTGGCGCCAATGGAGCCGGTGGCGCCCAGGACCGCGACGTGGCGCATGCTGCTCATAGGCCCAACAGCAATTTGCCGGCGGCGAACACCGGCAGGGCGGCGAAGATACTATCCATGCGATCGAGCAGGCCCCCGTGGCCCGGGAACAGGGTGCCGGAATCCTTCACCTGGGCATGGCGCTTGAGCAGGCTTTCGAAAAGGTCGCCAATCACCGATGCGCCCACCACCAGCAGGCCCAGTATCGCCATGCCGGCCACGCGCGCATCGTGCACGCCCAGCAGCCATCCGCCTCCCACCGCGACCGCCGCGCCGGCCACCAGCGCGCCGTACACGCCGGCCCAGGTCTTGCCCGGGCTGATGGTGGGCGCGAGCTTGCGCCTGCCGAAGAAGCGGCCAGTGAAATAGGCGCCGGTGTCGGCAGCCCAGACGATGACCAGGGAGAGCAGTGTCCAGTAGTGTCCATTCGGGCCGCCCCCATGGATCGAGACCAGCGCGACCCAGGTGGTGACGACCACAAGCACCCCGATCGCGGCCTTCAGCCAGGTGTTCTCGGCATTCGGGGCGGCGGCGAAGCTGAACTGCCGCAGCCAGAAGCAGCAGGCCACCCACCAGGCCACGCCCAGGCCCAGCACGAAGGCCCAGCTGCCGTTGCCGCGTATGGCCCAGCACAGCACGAAAAGCGCCGCGACCGCGCCGATATAGGCCACGCGCAAAGCCATCGTCCGGACGCCGGCCAGCGCGCACCATTCCCAGGCGCCGCCCAGGAAGACGAGCCCCGCAACCGGGGCGAACCAGGGCGTGGGCAGGGCCAGGATAACCGCCAGGACGATCGGCAGCAGGACCAGGGCGGTGACGACGCGCTGCTTAAGCATGGGTGTCCTTGGAGGTGCGCGTGACCTGCGCACCGGTTCGGCCGAAGCGTCGTTCGCGGCCAGCGTAATCGGCCAGGGCGTCGGCAAGCACGGCCTGGTCGACGTCGGGCCAGAGGGTATCGGTGAAATACAGTTCCGCGTAGGCCAGCTGCCAGAGCAGGAAATTGCTTACGCGGTGTTCGCCGCCCGTACGGATGAAGAGGTCGAGTGGAGGCTGGTCGGCCAGGCACGTGTGCTGGCCGAGCCAGGCCTCGTCGATGGACTCGGCTGCGATCTCGCCACGGGCCACGGCCTGGGCGGCCTTCTGCGCGGCCTGTGCGATGTCCCAGCGGCCGCCGTAATTCACCGCCACGTTCATGTTCAGGGACGTATTGCCCTGGGTATGGCCCATCGCCTTGAGCATGCCCTCGCGCAGGGCCGGCTCGAAGGCGTCGAGGTTGCCGATGAAGCGGAGGCGCACGCCATTCTGGTGCAGCTGGTCGACCTCGCGCTCGAGCGCGCGCACGAACAGCTCCATCAACGCCCGCACTTCGGTCGGTGGCCGTTGCCAGTTTTCGCTGGAGAAGGCGAACAGGGTGAGTGATTCGATACCCTTCATCAGGCAGAACTCCACCGCTTGGCGCACGGCCTTCTGGCCGGCGCGATGGCCGAAACTGCGCGGCCGCCGGCGTTGTTTCGCCCACCGGCCGTTGCCGTCCATGACGATGGCCAGGTGGCGCGGCACGCGCCCGATGGCAGGTCCGGTCATGAGGAATTAAGCCGCTGGCGCGCTTCTCAGAGCGCCATCAGCTCTTCTTCCTTGGTCCTGCAGACCTGGTCCACTTCCTTCACGAAGCGGTCCGTGAGCTTCTGCACGTCGTCGTCCGCGCGGCGCTCGTCGTCCTCGGTGATGAGCTTTTCCTTCAGCATTTCCTTGATCTGCTGCAAGGCGTCGCGGCGTACGTTGCGGATGGCAATCTTGGCGTTTTCGCCTTCCGCGGCCACGTGCTTGGCAAGCTCCCGGCGGCGCTCCTCGGTGAGCGGCGGCATGTTCAGGCGGATCACCGTGCCGGCGGTATTGGGCGTGATGCCAATGTCCGAGGCCATGATGGCTTTTTCGATCGGACCCACGAGGCTCTTGTCGAACGGCGTGATGATGATCGAGCGCGAATCGGCCAGGGACACCGTGGCCACCTGGTTTACCAGGGTGTCCGCGCCGTAATAGGGCACCTTCAGGCCATCGACCAGGGCCGTGCTGGCGCGGCCGGTGCGCAGGCGCATGAGGTCGTGGCGAAGCGAGTCGATGCTCTTGCCCATGCGGGTCTGGGCGTCGGACTTGATGTCGTCGATCATGGGGCGATTCCGGCCAGCCAAGGTAGCCGGGGATTATAGCAAGCGGGGGGCGCAGGGTGTCAGGAGGCGTCGACCAGGGTGCCGATATGCTCACCATGCATGAGCCGCATCAGGTTGCCCGGTACCGTCATGTCGTAGATGCGCATGGGCATCTTGTGGTCGCGGCACAGGGCGATGGCGGCGGTGTCCATCACATCCAGGCGTTGCTCGATCACCTGGTTGTAGCTCACGTGCTCATAGCGGCGGGCGCTGGGGTCGCGCTTGGGATCGGCGGTGTAGATGCCGTCCACCTTGGTGGCCTTGAGCAGGAGGTCCGCGCCGATTTCGATGGCACGCAGCGCGGCGGCTGAGTCGGTGGTGAAGAAAGGGTTGCCGGTGCCGGCGGCGAACAGCACGATGCGGCCCTTTTCCAGGTGGCGCACGGCGCGGCGGCGGATGAAGTCTTCGCAGACCTCGTTGATCTTGATCGCACTCATGGTGCGCGCATCGCCTCCGGCTTTCTCGATGGCGTCCTGCATGGCCAGCGCGTTCATCACCGTGGCCAGCATGCCCATGTGATCGCCCGTGACGCGGTCCATGCCGGCCTTGGCCAGGCCCGCGCCGCGGAAGATATTCCCGCCGCCGATAACCACGCCGATCTGCACGCCGGCGCGCTGTACTTCGATGATTTCGCGGGCCAGGCCGCCAATGACCTTCGGGTCGATGCCGTAGTCTTCGGCTCCCATCAGCGCTTCACCGGAAAGCTTGAGCAGGATGCGGCGGTGCTTTACTTCATTGCCCATGGTGTACTCCGGTGTTGATCGTGGTGATTGTAGCGTGAGGTGCATGCGGTGGTCCGCCAAAAAAAAAGCCGCGACA
>NZ_DATHFX010000224.1:0-3211 GCF_035317885.1 Pinirhizobacter sp. | reverse complement strand
AGGAGGCGGCGGCGGTTCGATGAAATCGACGTTCACCACGCGCTCTTTCTCTTTCTCCTGCTGCTTGGGAGGGGTGGCGGGCGCGACCAGCATGAGGAAGCCGACTGCATGGACCGCAATGGCTACCGCCAATGCGCTCGTGCGTCCCCAGCTGAACGGCGCTTGGCCGGTTAGTTCGTTACTTGAGGCCATCTTTCACTATCAAGCAAGTCGATCGGAAGTCGGATCGCACAGGGATTGTCGGCAAAGCCGCATTGACACTGCGAACTTCGCCTGAACGCCTGGGCGGAAAGTAATCAACGGTACACCAGCTTATGGCATTTGTATAGCAGCGAAGGGGCGTTATATGGACGTCTATTCGCGCCCCCACGGCGCATTTTTACCGATGCCTTTACCTGGCTTTTACTTCGCTGCTGCCGCCTGCTTGAGCCAGGCATTGGCCTTGGACGCCGTCTCCGGGTCCTGGGCCGCCTGTTTCATCGCGGCAACCGCTGCGGGTTTGTTCTTCAGCCCGCGCTCGCTCTCGGCCAGCACCATGTACGCGCTGCCCTTGTGCTTGACGCCCTTGGAGATCGCAGTGGTGACGGATTTCTTCGCAGCGGCGAATTGATCCTGTTGCAGCTGCACGCGGGCCATGGCAAGGCCCACCTCGCCATCCGTGGAGAGTGGCTCGGCCTTCTGGTAGTACTGGATCGAGCCTGCTTCGTTCTCGCCGATGATCGCGGCGTCGCCCTGCAGCTTATAGTTCTCTGCGGACTTCTTCATCTTGCCCTTGCCCATGCCGTCTTCGATGACGGCAACGGCCTTGGCGCCGTTGCCCTTGGCATCGGTGCCGTCCTGGGCGAGCAGCATGTAGGACTTGGCCAGGTTCTGCCAGTCGGATTCTTCGTTCAACGTATTGGTGCTGCGCGCCTGCTCAAGCAACTTGATGGCGTCGGGATACTTCTGCTGCTGCAGCAATACCGCGCTGGCGTTATGCAGCGCCGTGGAGTCGTTGGGATTCTTCGCCAGCTGGTCGGAGGCAAGCTTGGCCACCTGGTCGGACTGACCCGATTCGGAATAGCTCGCCAGCAGGATCTGGTCCCACTGCGGGTTCGGCTTGTCGGTCATCGTCTTGGCTTTGTTGATGGCCGCGATGGCTTCCGGGTATTTCTCCATCCGGTAGTCGATCATGCCTTCAAGGCCATAGGCTTCGGCGGTGTCCTTCTTGCCCTGGGCGCGCCACTGCTGCAACGTCTGCAGGGCCAGTGGGTACTGTTCGTCGCCGGCGTAGTACTGGGCCAGGTTGAACTGCAACTGGAAGTACGTGTCGTTCGGCAGCGCGTTGCTGTCGATGGACTTCTTCAACAGTTCAATGCCGCCCTTGTGGTCGCCACCGTTGTACTTGATGTTGGCCAGCGCCTGGGTTGCCAGCGCCTGCGCGTACTTGCTCTTCGAGCCGTCGGCGATCGGCTGCAGCAACTGCTGCGCCTTGGCGTCGTCGTTATCCTGCGCGGCCTGCAAGCCCTGGTTGAGCGACTCGGCTTCTTTCTTGTCGATGGGGTCGAGCTTGGGCTCGGCGCGCGTGGCGTTGGGGTACAGCGCTTCCTGCTTGGGAGCGTCTTTGGTGTCTTTCGCGATGGCCGGCGTCGCGGCCAGCGTGGCCAGGAGCGCGGCACACGCAAGAGCTTTCAGAAGGGAACCCTGTTTCATTCGCCTCACCTTTGGTTGGCATCGCGCCTGAACGCGATGGGGGACCCAAGAGGGTAACCCGGTAACCAAGCTGGAACAAGCTGCGGTGCGGCAAAAAAAGGTGTGTCAAAACAATGGCTTGTTATATAAACGTTGGCGCGTCGCGAAACATATTGTCGTACAAGGGAATTTTTTGTGCATCGGCCACCCCGCCATTGCGGCGGGACGGCACTTGGGAGGGCTCAAACGTCGAGGTTGGCGACCTTCAGCGCGTTCGCCTCGATGAAATCGCGGCGCGGCTCCACCGCCTCGCCCATCAGCATCGAGAACATCTGGTCGGCGGCCACGGCGTCTTCGATGCCTACCTGGAGCATGCGGCGGGTTTCCGGATTTACCGTGGTTTCCCACAGCTGCTCGGGGTTCATTTCACCCAAGCCCTTGAAGCGTTGGATGGTACGACCCTTCTTGGCCTCGTCGAGCAGCCAGTTGCGGGCCTCGACGAAACGCAGCAGGCCGCGCGACGCGTTGCCGCGACGAACCACGGCATCGGACTGGATCATCCCGGCGACCGCTTCGGCCACGGTGCGGATCGGACGGAATTCCGGGCCGCTGAAAAACGAACGAGGCAATAGCCAGATGTGGTCCAGGCCGTGCTGGGTGCGCACGATTTCGATCGCCGCAGTCTGCTCGCCCGCTGCAGGACGCAGCGCCATGCGGTAGCTGGGCCGGCCCAGGCCGCTGGTGTTCAAGCCTTTGGTCACGCCCTCGAGCCAGGTCGCCATCATGGCCGGCTCCTGCCAGTGCGCATCGGTGAGGGCCGGCTGTTCCAGCATGCCGGTAAAAGCGGCCCTGTCGTACCGGTGCGCCATGCGCTCGATCTGGTCGAGCGCGGACTGGTAATCCTTCAGCAGCTTTTCCAGGGCCTCGCCGGTGATCGGCGGTGCGTCCGGGCTGTAGACCAGGCTGGCATTGTCCACCGCGCTGGAAATCAGGTAGTTGTTCAAGGTGGCGTCGTCCTTGATGTACATCTCCTGCTTGCCTTGCTTGACCTTGTAAAGCGGCGGCAGGCCGATATAAATGTGGCCGCGCTCGATCAACTCCGGCATCTGCCGGTAGAAGAAGGTAAGCAGCAGCGTTCGGATGTGGGATCCGTCCACGTCCGCGTCGGTCATGATGATGATGTGGTGGTAGCGGAGCTTGTCGGGGTTGTATTCGTCTTTCCCGATACCCGTGCCCAGCGCGGTAATCAGCGTGCCGACCTCGGCCGAGCTGATCATCTTTTCGAAGCGGGCTTTCTCCACGTTGAGGATCTTGCCTTTCAACGGCAGCACGGCCTGGGTCTTGCGGTTGCGGCCCTGCTTGGCCGAACCACCGGCGGAGTCACCCTCGACCAGGAACAGTTCCGATAGCGCCGGATCCTTTTCCTGGCAGTCGGCGAGCTTGCCCGGCAGGCCGGCGATGTCCAGCGCGCCCTTGCGGCGGGTCATTTCGCGGGCCTTGCGCGCCGCTTCGCGCGCACGGGCGGCGTCGACGACCTTCG
>NZ_DATHFX010000223.1:0-3252 GCF_035317885.1 Pinirhizobacter sp. | reverse complement strand
CGATCACCGCGCGGTGCACTTCGTCGGGGCCGTCGGCCAGGCGCAGCACGCGCGCATGGGCATAGAGCGCGGCCAGGGGGAAATCATCGGACAGGCCGGCGCCGCCGTGGATCTGGATCGCGGCATCGGCGGCCTTTTGCGCCACCGCCGGCACGATCACCTTGATCTGGGAAACAAGACTCAACGCCGCCTTGATGCCCTGGGTGTCGATCATCCAGGCAGCCTTCAAGGTGAGCAGGCGCGCCTGCTCGATGGCGATGCGCAGGTCCGCGATGATGTCGCCGTTGCCGCCGAGCGCCGCCAGCGGCTTGCCGAACGCCTGGCGTGACAACGCACGCGTGCATAGCAAGGTAAGTGCGCGCTCGGCGGCGCCGATGGCGCGCATGCAATGGTGGATCCGGCCCGGCCCAAGCCGCCCCTGGGCGATCTCGAAGCCGCGGCCGGGCCCAAGGATCACATTCGATGCCGGCACGCGTACGTGGTCAAAGCGCACCTGGCCATGGCCTGAGGGTTCGTCGTAGGTGCCGAACACCGGTAGCATGCGTTCGACGGTGACACCCGGCGCGTCGAGCGGGCACAGCACCATGGAGTGCCGGTGGTGCGGCTCGGCGTCGGGGTCGGTGAGTCCCATGAAAATCGCCACCTTGCAATGCGGATGGCCAATGCCCGTGGACCACCATTTGCTGCCGTTCAAGACGATGCCATCGCCGTCGGGCGTGGCCGTGGCGCGCATGTTGGTGGCATCGGAGGAAGCGACATCGGGTTCGGTCATGCAGAAGGCCGAACGGATGCGGCCGGCGAGCAGCGGTTCGAGCCAGCGTTCCTTCTGTTCGGCCGAACCATAACGCAGCAACACTTCCATGTTGCCGGTGTCCGGGGCGTTGCAGTTGAACACTTCCGGGGCGATGAACGAGTGGCCCATGATCTCGGCCAGGGGTGCATAGTCCTGGTTGGACAAGCCGCCTTCGTCCTCGGGCAGGAACAGGTTCCACAGGCCCGCGGCGCGGGCGCGCTCCTTGATCTCTTCCATCACCGCCGGTTGGCGCCACGTGCGCCAATCGGCGCTGCCGTTCAACGATGCGAACCAGTTTTTCTCCGCGGGAAGCACTTGCTCCGTCATGAAGCGGGCGAGCTTGCCGCCGAGCTCCTGGCTGCGGGCCGAAGGGGCGAAGTCCATCGTGCACGATCCTTGGTCGGCAGGCAGAACCCCGAGCGTACGCCAACGTATGGAATCAGTAAAATGAATGTGCTTTATGCGTGGTCATAAACTGAGTTAATGTGCCTGGCATGCCCCGCAACGACAAGCGCATCGACCTCAATCTCTTCCGCGTGCTCGACGCCATCCACGCCGAAGGCGGCATCGGCGCGGCCGCGCGGGCGCTGCACCTGACCCAGCCGGCGGTCACCCACGCCCTGAACCGGTTGCGCGAGCATTTCGACGATCCGCTATTCGTCAGGCAGGGAAATCGTGTGGTCCCCACCGACCAGGCGCGGGCGATCATCGATGACGTCCGCCTGCACCTGAAGGGTCTGCAGGACACCACGCGCCGGCAGTCCGGGTTCGAGCCTTCGCGCCTGCAGATGGAATTCACCGTGGGCTTCCGCGACATCCTGGAGTCCATCGTGTTTCCGCGCCTGTTGCCGCGGCTCGAACGCGAGGCGCCGCAGGTACGCATCGCCAGCCGGCGCGTGCCGGCCGGTGACGTGGAGCGCGAGCTGATTGCGGGCAGCATCGACCTGGTGATCGACCGCTCGCTTAAGGTAGGCGCACACGTAGTGCATGAGCACCTGGTCGATGAAGGCCTGGTGGTGGTGATGCGGTGTGGGCATCCGCTTGACGGCGTGGCGTTGCGAAAAGTTGATTACCTGGCCGCCCGGCACGTGGTGGTGTCGCCGTTCGGCGAGCCGATCGCGCTGGATGTACTGCTGGGACAGGATGGCCGGTTTCGCCATATCGCACTTAGCTGCCAGCACTATTTTTCAGCGGCACAGATCGCGGCTGGCAGCGATCTGTTGCTGACGATGCCGCGGTCATATGCGCTTAGCGTGTCCGCCAGCTTGCCAATATCGCTGCATCCACTACCGATCCGGCTTAAACCCATTCCGGTGCGAATGTACTGGCATGAGTCCAAGCAAGGCGATCGTGCCCACGCCTGGTTCCGCGGCGTGCTGTCCGAAGCCGTGGCGGCGGCCATGCCGCGCGAGGCGGCATGACCTTGGCGCCAACCTGTTACCAGATCTTTACCCGCTGGTTCGGATCCAGGTAAAGCTTCTGTCCCGGCTGCGGTTTGAACGCGTCATACCACCCATCGAGATTGCGCACGGTCTGGGCACGGAACTGGCCCGGTGCGTGGCCATCGCCGATCACCTGCGCACGCAGCGCCGCTTCGCGGGTCTTGGTGCGCCACGATTGTGCGAACGCCAGGAAGAAGCGCTCGTCGCCGGTCAGGCCGTCGATCACGGGCGCGGGCTTGCCACCCAGGGACTTGTGGTAAGCGGCCAGTGAAATGGTCAGGCCCGAAACGTCGGCGATATTCTCGCCCAGCGTCTGCTGGCCGTTCACATGCAGGCCCGGCAGGGCTTCGTACTGGCTGTATTGCTCGGCCAGTTTCTGGCCGGCAGCCTTGAAGTGGGCTTCGTCGGCGGGTGTCCACCAGTTGGCCAGGCGGCCCTGGGCGTCGAATTCCGCCCCGGTGTTGTCGAAGCTATGGCTGATTTCATGCCCGATCACCGCGCCGATCGAACCATAGTTGGTGGCCGCGTCCGCCTTCGGGTCAAAGAACGGCGCCTCCAGGATGGCTGCGGGGAAATTGAGCGCGTTCTGCAGCGGCAGATTCACCGCGTTCACTGTCTGCGGGGTCATCCACCATTCGTTACGGTCGACCTTGGTATTGAGCTTGGCCAGCTGGTGCGCGGTCTCGAAGCGTTCGGCGCGCAGGTTGTTGCCGACCGGATCGTCAGCCTTGATCTCAAGCTTCGAATAATCGCGCCACGATTCGGGATACCCCACGCCGACGACGAGGGTATCGAGCTTGGCCTTTGCCTTCGCACGCGTGGCAGGTGTCATCCAGTCGAGCGAGTCCACCCGGTCGGCGAAGGCGGCGATGATGTTCTTCACCATCTGCTGCACTTCGGCCTTGGACGAGGCCGGGAAATAACGCTTCACGTACACCTTGCCCACGGCATCGCCCAGGTCCGCGTTGACCCGGCCGATGCCGCGCTTGTAGCGGTCGCGCTGCTTGGGCGTGCCGG
>NZ_DATHFX010000222.1:0-17122 GCF_035317885.1 Pinirhizobacter sp. | reverse complement strand
AGGGTCGATTCCAGCGTGGTCCATGGTGTCGGGCTCATATGCATGCCAATCAGCGACAGGCCATGCGTGTCGATGGCCGCCGCCTGCACGGAGTGCGTCAGTTCCAGCAGGGACTCCGGATAGAGCAACGAGCCGCCCGGGCCCAACGGCTGCACCATCTCTCCGGTGTGCAGCAAGTGCGCGCCCGGGATCGACGACATCAGCATGGGCTGCTCGCCGTCGGGCACAGGCATCACGGTGATGGCGTTGACGCCTTTGCCCAGGGTGATGGGAGCCGATACCGACCGGATGTCCGGCGACCGCGGTGCACGCACGAGTGCGTCCGGAAGCAGGCCATGAGGCGCCGAAGCCAGTGCGCGGATCACCGCCACGTTGCGGTCGCGGACATAGATGGGAATGCCCCGCGCCACGTATTCGCGCACGCCGGCCACGTGCCAGTAGAACGCGGTGGACGTGATCAGTGCCTTGACCTTCATGCCCGGAAAGCGGCGCGCCGCTTCGTCGAGCACGCGACGCGAGTAGCCGGCCGAGATCGGCGCATCGATGATCACCAGGCCATCATCCTGGCGCACGATGGTGCTGTACCAGGAGCCCGGGATCTGCACCACGCCCGGTGCGATTTCCGCGATCGGCCGCTTCGGATCAGGCGCCAGGCCGATCGCCTCGCCCAGCGCGAGGTCGTCGACGTTATGCGCGGCCATGGGTGGTAGCGCGGATTTCATCGCGAACGCCTTTTCATCCACCGCGTTGTTGAAGTGCACTTCCTCGATCACGGCAGAGCGCAGGTGCACGCCGTTACGGAACGTGTCCGATTGCCCCGGGTAGCGCACGCCCTCGCCCAGCGCGTAGTTCATCAGTTCAACGCGGTCGGTGATGTCCCCCCAGGCATTCCAGGCCAGGTCGCCGCTGGTGGCGCGGTGCCAGCTACGCGTGGTCTCGATGGCGGAAGGCAGGTTGGTCTGTGCGTCGAGGTAGATGCGTACGGGACTCTTTCCCTGGTGGAAAGACACAAGGCGCTGCGGAATACCGTGGAGCGATGTATCTTTTTCCTGCTTCAGGTCATCGGCGTGCTCGGCAAGCAACAGCGCGGCGATGGGCTCGTCGGCCTGCCATGCCATGGGGGCCTCCATGTGCCACGCCCGTGCGGCCTTCCCGGCCACGACCATCTCTCCCACTTCGCCGTCTTTCCCGTAAAGCTTGCGCATGACAAACGGCGGCGGCGCGCCACTGGCCGTGAGCTGCGCCTCATCGCTCACGCGCCGCTGTCCGTGCAAGTCGTCCACGGTGGTCTGGCCTCGTGCGCCGGAGAATACGTAGGGCGCGTCGGCGTGATCGAACTCGACGATGTCGAAGTCCACGCTGGTCGTCGTGCGCTTGATTTGCGCCACGGCGTGCAGGTCACGCCCCGGCCCCATGGCAGACAGTGCCTTGCCCACGAGCGCGTGGGCATCTTCCGCACAGCCAAGGGCCGGGGCGGCCAGGGCGATCAGCGCGCACGCGGCGGCCAAAGCAGATCCCGGCCTCATGCCTTACCTACCGCGCCGTGTTGCGAATACACCGCGTGCCAGGCGCCGCCCTCGTACACGAAGACATCCGACGACTTCACTCCGTTATCCGGTCCAAGGGCAGGATCGTAGAACGACACAACCGCGATCGTGCCGTGGACCACCACCGAGGTTCCCGACGGGTGATCCTTCATGTACGCGTCGAGTTTCGCCTTGCCGTCCGTCGAGCCTTTGTTCTTGGCCGCGCCGGCAACGATGCGTTCCTTCGAGTGCGCCACGCCGTGGGTGTCGACCGAGCGGTAACCGGGCATCAGCATCGACTTGAGCCAGTCGGTCTGGCCGGTCATCTCCGCGAGGCTCCAGTGGTCTTCCGTTGCGCGGACGCCGGCTTCGCTCTGTTCGTGCTCATTGGCACCGGGCGGTGCGAGATCCCATGCATGCGCAGGGACGGCGGCGACTAGCGCCAAGGCGAATATCGTTCGAAGACAAGACGCAGCTTTCGCAGCGAAGGGGGACATGTGCGTGCACTCCATCATGGCGGGGCCAGGGTGGAGGGACGTTAGGGTGGAAGCAGCTTCGCCGCACCGACGATGGGATGAGCGGGTCCGCCGACGGGCCGGACGGCGGAAACCACGCGTCCAGCGGACGCGCGGTTTCCACACCGGTGAGGACTATCGCGCGGCGGTCGAGGGCATCTGGCCGATGACCTTGCCCTTGTCGTCAAGCATCTGCAGCGACGGCGTGCCATCGGGAGCTACCTGCATCCGGATCCGTGGCCTTCCTTCGGAATCGTTGAGGCCAAGCATCACCGACTCGTCCGGCATGCGAGCAAGGACCATCCGTGGCTTTACCTTGTACTGGTTGCTGGCGATGAATTCCGCCATGCGCTTTTTCTTCTCATCGGCCGGCAATTGGCTGATGGATTCGGTGAACTCAACCACTTTCGACATCGGCACATGGGGGTTATCGGCAAACACCAGCCTGGCGTACCGCTTGCCCTCCTGCTGACCGTATTCCTGCACGAACGCCTGGTCCTGCTCGTACTCATCGAAACTCAGGTGGCCGGAAGATTCGCCCTGCCCGTCCTTGCCCATCTTCCCTTCGAAGGTAAGCCCGCCGTTTTCGGTGCCTTCGTCGTTATAGAAGATGATGCCGGCACTCGATCGCGTGGGATGGGGATGCTCCTTCGACTTGATGATGAGGCCCGGCTCTGTGGCCTTGTTCGAAATCACCATGCGCAAGGTGCCGTCGGGCTCTACTACGTTGATTCGTTGCACGGTAAGTTCGTCGAGCGTCGTTTTCTTTGTTGCAGTGCCAACGAAGCCGGAAAGCACCGTTACCGCGAATACCGCGGTAAGCACACCGGAATAGATCACAAGAAACCGCTGCCCAAAACTTGACTGCATAGCCCTGCCCTCCATCGTTGAGGCCGATTCGTTCTACATCACCACTGGATGTGTCGCCGAGAAGCGCGCCGCGAGATTCTGGCGCTTGAACGTTTCCACGACGTGGTCGATAAAGACGCGCGTTTTCTGCGGCAGCATCTTCTGCGCGGAGTAATAGATCGACAGGTTGCCGCCCTCCACCCACCAATCGGGGAGCACCCTTCGCAATGCGCCGCGCTCGATCCAGGGTAGTGCCGACTGAACGGCTAGCAGCGCAATGCCCATGCCCATCGCCGCGGCCTGGCAGGTGGCATCGGGATCGTCGAAGACGATGCGCGAGTCCAGTTCGATCGACGCCTGGGCACCCTTGCGATGGGTCAGCATCCAGTCGCGAATGCGCCCTGTCTGCGGCGAGCGGATAAGGATGCCATCGCGGCCGGCGAGATCGGCGGGCGTTTCAGGTGTGGGGATCGAGGCGAGGTAGGCGGGCGACGCCACCAGTATCCGGTGGGCGGGCGCCAATGCGCGCGCGACTACTCCCGGACGCAGGTCGAAACCACCGCCTAGCGCGACGTCGAAGCCCTCGGCGATCAGGTCGACCGGCCGGTTGTCGAAGTGCCAGTCCGGCCGCACCCCAGGGTAGGCACGCAGGAAATCGCCCAGCATCGGCACGATATATTCGCGGCCGAAGGCATTGGGCAGGCTGATGCGCAACACGCCCATGGGCCCGGCTGTATGCGCCCGCGCATTGGCCAGCGCGACCTGGAGGTGATCCAGGCTTCCCGCCACTTCCAGACGGAAGGCTTCGCCAGCTTCAGTGAGGGACAACCGGCGGGTGCTGCGCTGGAACAACCGCACACCCAGCTCTGCCTCCAGCCGCGCGACATTCTTGCCGACGGCGGCGGGCGTGAGGCCTAAGCGCCGCGCTGCATTGGCAAAGCTCCCAGACTCCGCGCTGCGCAAGAAGCAGACCATCCCGTTGAGGGTATCCATGGAGCTAATTCTAAACCAGTAGGATCGAATGAAAATACCTTATTCGATCTATTGGTTGGGAAAGCTAAGCCGTACATTGGTGGCCGACCAAAACCCCCTTCCAGCGGAGATCCATCATGGACACCCTCAATTCCATCCAGGGCAAGAGCGCCCTGGTCCTCGGCGGCTCGCGCGGCATCGGCGCTGCCATTGCCCGGCGCCTCGCCGCTGGCGGCGCGTCGGTCGCGATCACCTATGTCCAGGGCGCGGCTGCCGCCCAGGCCCTCGTCAAGGAGATCAGCCAGGCCGGTGGGCGGGCCATCGCCATCCAGGCTGACAGCGCTAGCGACACCGCGATCGACATGGCGGTCGACACGACCAAGGAAACATTCGGCAGCTTCGACATCCTGGTGAACAGTG
The DNA here is from genome assembly GCF_035317885.1 of Pinirhizobacter sp. Lineage (GTDB taxonomy): Bacteria > Pseudomonadota > Gammaproteobacteria > Xanthomonadales > Rhodanobacteraceae > Pinirhizobacter. Next base: position 12,840 of record NZ_DATHFX010000222.1, on the reverse strand, counting down.
CCGGCGTGTTGGCCATCGCCCCGATCGAGGAATTCACCACCGAGGATATCGACCGCACCATCGCCGTTAACGTGCGCGCCGCCGTGATTGCCAGCCGGGCCGCCGCACGGGCCATGGGAACAGGGGGTCGCATCATCCACATCGGCAGCACCAACGCCAACCGCATGCCCTTTGTCGGCGGCGCGGTGTACGCGATGAGCAAGTCGGCGTTGCAGGGGCTGACCCAGGGCCTGGCTCGCGACCTGGGTCCGCGCGGCATCACGGTGAACACGGTGCAGCCCGGCCCCGTCGATACCGACATGAACCCGGCCGACGGCCCGAAGGCCGCCAGCCGGGTTCAGATGCTTGCGACCGGCAGGTATGGCCGTCCGGACGAGATCGCCAGTTTCGTGGCTTATCTTGCGGGCCCGGATGCTGCCTACATCACCGGCGCAAACCTCCTGATCGATGGTGGCTTCGCAGCGTAAGTCAGGCTGGACGGGTGGCCTCCACCGGCGAGACGCGCGTAGCGCGCATCGCCGGGTTGAGCGTGGCCGCCTGTCCCAGTGCCAGCAGCAACACGATGCCGGCACCGATGTACGCCAGCGGCACGTGGCTGACCTCGAAGTTCACCGCCATCCAGATATTGAGTACTCCGCAAAGCGCGATACCGATCGCCACCCCGGCAAGGGTGATGAGGAAATTCTCGGTAAGGAAATACAGCAGGATGTCGCGCCGCGTGGCACCCAGCGCGCGGCGCACGCCAATCTGCGCACGTCGCTGGCCCACCCAGAAACTGGTGAGGCCAACGATGCCCGCGCCGGTGATCAATAACAGGGCCACGCTCACCACGCCCATGATCACCGCCATACCGCGGTCGGTCCGGTAGGCGTCCTGCCGTACCTGGTCGAAAGTGCGCACGCCGCCATGAGGTGGGAATACGCGTTCACGATGCGCCTTGACCAGGGCCGCGGGCGCCTCCCGCACCATGCGGTCGAGCATGTCGAACCGGGTACGAATGAGGTAGTCGCCGTAGCGATTGGTCAATCGGGCGGGGACAATGGCGACGTCTTCCGCCCACGTGTCGGCAAATGCCGCTGACCACGGCCCATGCAGGCGATCGATGATGCCGATAATGATGGTGGGTGGCGCATTCCTCCCCGTGTTCAGGTACACCGTCTTGCCCAGCGCCGACCCATCCGGAAACAAGCGGTCGGCCATGGCCTTGGTGACGATCGCCACCGGCGGCATCACCAATGTATTGAAGTCGCTGCCGTCGACGATTTCCTCGGGCCGGAAATTGCGGCCCGCCACCAGGTGCACGCCCAGCGTGGCCAGGGCATGGTCGTCGCTGGCGTACATGCCAGCCTCGAATAGCCAATGTTCCTTGCTGTTGTCCAGGCGCACGCCGGTGGACCATCCACCGCCGCGCAACGGGAATGAGTTCATCACGGTGGCGTCTTGCACCCCGGGAAGGGAACGCAGGGTTTCAAGGTCGGTACGGATCAGGGGCGCGAGCACGTTGCCGTCGGTGCTTCCCACCCAGGTGTTCATCACGGCAAGCAGGTTTTCTTCCACGATGCCCGTGGGGCGCGCCATCCGCTCCATGTTGGTGCGGATGATCGACAACGCGTTGCAGACGATCGCAAGGGTAAGGGCGATCTGCAGAACGATCAGGATCGTGCCGGCCTTGTGCCGCCGCAGTGCGCTGATGATGGGCTGGATGTCCATGGTTGCTCCTAGTTCGACTTCAGCTGCCAGGCCGGTTGCACCTGCGCGGCACGCCACGTCGGGTACAACGAGGCAAGCAGGGCCGCGACCACTGAAACGGCAAGCGTCAGGCCCATCAACGAGGGATCCAGATACGCAAGCCGTGCAATCTGGGCGCTGAAGACCAGGCCGATGCCGTGCATGCCGATCGCCGTCAGCAACAGGCCGAGCACGCCACCGGTGAGGCCCACGGTCGCCGCCTCGATCAGGAACTGTGCATAGATTTCCCGCCGCGAAGCACCCAGGGCCCGGCGCACGCCGATCTCCCGCGCGCGGCGCATGAACTTGGCCAGCAGCAGCCCGATGGTGTTGACCAGGCATACGCCAAGGAAACTCACCGACACCACCAGGGAAACCTTGGCGCCCTGCGGCACCACCTTCTGGTAATCGAGCCAGTCGGGGACATCGTGCAGGCGCACGTTGGGTGGCCAGCGGAAGCGGCCGGCGCGCTGCTGCTCGGCGGCGTAGGCGCGCAAGCGGTCGCGATACGTTGCCGCTTCCGCCGGCGTGGGCAATTCCGCCCAGAATGTGATCCAGACACACTCCGAGCGGAGCCAGTTATCCCAGCCCACGCCGGGATCGGACACGCAGTTGGTGTTGCCGGAGGTGACGACGCGTTCGTCGAGGGCATGGGTGAATGGGATGAACACCTCGACCGGCTCGGTGAAGCCCTTGGTATTGACGACGTCGAGAAACAACGGCTGCGGGTCCCAGGTGTCGATCACCCCGACCACGCGGTAGAGGTGACCGTCCAGGTTTACTTCCCGCCCAACGCTGTTTTGACCGTGGAACATCCGGTCGTTCAAATCCCGGTTGATGACGGCGACAGCCGCATGACCATCATCGTCATTCGCCGTCCATGGGCCGCCATAGAGGAACGGGATGTCGAACATGGCGAAGGCATCGGTGTAAACGCCATAGGAGTTGACACCCTCGGGCTGGCGATTGGCCTCGTCGGGAATCACGGACATGCCCAATGGGTAGAGCGCAGTCTGCCGAGGCGCCCAATGGGCGTGCTGCAGGGCCATGGCATCGATGTAGGTCAGCTGCTCGGGAGGTTCGCCTGCAGGGCTCTCGCTGTTGTTCGGTCCCCAGTTGTCCACCTGGGCCACAAAAAGTTGCGATGACTTCCATGGAATGGGGTTGCGCGCCGTGGCGCGGTACACCGCATAGGTCACCATGGAGGAGGCCACGCCGAAGCCGATGGTCAACACCATCAACGCCGTCAATATCCGGTGGCGCGACAAACTGAGCAAACCGAGTTTGAAGTAATACGCGAACAAGGGCCCGCCTCCTCGTTACTGATATTCATACCGTGCAGCGACGTAAGCAACGGCCGCGCCAACTATAAAATTACAAGCACTTCAAAAGCTTGTAATGACATGTATATGCTTGCCACTGTCCGCGGACACGAGAGACGGACAACGGGGACAGATACTCGCCCTGACCCAAACATCGCTTCAGGTAACAGCGACGCTGCCGATAAAAGATGTATGACTACGCATGACATCGCCACCGACGACGCCGTCTACAAAACGCTTCTCGAATCCACCCGGGCCATTCCCTGGAAGATCGACTGGGCGACCATGCAGTTCGCCTACATCGGCCCCCAGATCGAGGAACTGCTTGGCTGGACGCCGGATAGTTGGGTCACCGTGCAGGACTGGGCCGAGCGCATGCATCCGGAAGACCGCCAGTGGGCGGTGGACTTCTGCGTGGCGCAGTCCATGGCCGGCGTGGATCACGAGGCCGACTATCGTGCGCTGTGCAGCAATGGCGATTACGTATGGATCCGCGACGTCGTGCACGTGGTGCGTAACGACGATGGCACGGTGAATTCGCTCGTTGGTTTCATGTTCGATATTTCCGAACGGAAGAGAACCGAAGAAAAGCTGGTGGCCATGCAGCGCGAGCTGGAGGAACTGTCGTTCAAGGACGGCCTGACCAACGTCGCCAACCGGCGTCGCTTCGACCATGTAATGGATGCCTCGTGGGAGCGCGCCCGCAACCAGCGCGAGCCGATCGCGCTGCTGATGATCGACATCGATTACTTCAAGCAATACAACGACCGCTACGGCCACCTGGCCGGCGATGACTGCCTGCGCCGCGTGGCCTCGGTGCTAGCCCAGGCCGCCACCCGACCGAACGATTTGCTGGCCCGCATTGGCGGCGAGGAATTCGCCATGCTGCTCCCTGGCACCAGCGCGTCGGGCGCCGTTGGCGTGGCCGAGCACTGCCGCCAGCTGCTGAAGGACGCCCAGATCCTGCACGGCCCTGCCCCGCTAGGCCGCCTCACCGCGAGCATCGGCGTGGGCGCGATCACACCGGAAGACGGTGACAGCTGGGTAAGCCTGCTCGACCGCGTCGACCGTCGCCTGTATGCCGCCAAGCAGGCCGGCCGCGACCGGATGATGGATGCCGATCCGGTCGCGGTCTGATTTGTCTTACGTGATCAGAAGAACTTGTAGTTGAAGCTCAACGTCGCGCTTCGGCCGGCGGCGTAGTACAGGTTGCTGTACTCATCCAGCACGAAGTACTTGCGATCGAGAAGATTGTCGCCATTGACCTGCAGCGACGCGTGGTCGTTGAAGGCGTAACGCGCCATCGCGCTCAGTAGAAGCACGGACGACTGGTTCACATACTGCGGGCCGTTCGGGCCATCCACCGGCGCTTGGCTCCCCGACTGCCAGTTGGGGCCGCCACCGATGGTAAGGCCGTTCCAGCTGCCGGGCAGTTGGTAAGTGGTGAACAGGCGTACCAGCGTGCGCGGCAACGAGGTATTGATGGCGCCCTGCTGCGGGGCCTTGATGTTGAAGTGCGACCACCCCAGCGTGGTGTTCCAATGATCGGTGATCGCACCGGAGGCTTCGAACTCGTAGCCGCGCGAGCGCGTGCCGTTCACCGGCGTATAGGCCTGGGTAATACCGTCCGGCAGGAATTGGCCTGGATCGGCCTGGGCCACGTTGTCCTGGCGTGTGTCGAAGAAAGTCAGCGAGGTATTCAGGCGGCCATCGAAGTGGCGCCCCTTGATACCCACCTCGCGGCTGCTTCCGATCACCGGATCCAGGAAGTCGCCATTGGCGCGACGATTGTTCTGCGGGTCGAAGATCTGCGTGTAGCTGGCGAAGGTCGAGTACACCGGGGTGATGTCATAGATCAATCCCGCATAGGGAATCGTCTTGGAATGCTCGTGATGGTAGGTGCCCGCACTGGCATCGAAAGTATCGTTGGTCCAGGTGCTGTACCGGGCGCCGGCAATCAGCTTGATCTTGTCGGCCAGCGACCAGCGCGAGGCCACGTACGCGCCGCCCTGCTTGATGCGCGCGGCGGTGAGGAGGTCGGCTGTTGGGGCGAACTCCGGGTACGGGTAATTACCCGTCCATTGCAGGAAATTCCCCGTGTCGGGAAGATCGCCATGGGCGTTCTCGTAGGAGTCCTGGGTGTAACGCGAGCCGCTCAGGCCCGCCACCAGTTCGTGCTCGCGGCCGAAGGCCTCGAACGGGCCGGACAGGTAGATGTCCGCCATGTTCTGCCGGCCACGGTCGGTGCCCCGGTAAGCGAAGGGGGCGGCACCCTCACCTGTTTCGCGGTTGGGAAAGCCATAGACATAGAACAGCGCCATGTCGCCGTCCGTTTCGCGGCGGCTGGCCAGCGCATGCAGCTGCCAGCCATTGGCGAACTCATGCTTCAAGTCCAGGAATGCCGTCTTGGTGGTGTTGTTCCAGAAAGACCAGCTTGCAGCGCTGGAGAACCCGCGCGGCCACGTGATGAAACCACCGTCGTCGTAGAACACCGGGTAGGTACCCCAGGTCACGCCGTTGGGCTTGGTCTTCTGGTAATCCAGGCCGGCACTGAGGGTAGTGTTGGGCCCCAGGTCCGCATCGACCACGGCATACAGCACGTTCTTGTTGCTGCTGTAGCGATCGATGTAGGAACTTCCCTCTTCATGCGTCGCCACCACGCGTCCGCGTACCGATCCGGATGCATTGATCGGCGTTGCGAGGTCGACGGTCTCGCGTGTGGTGCCCCACGTGCCGTAGCTAAGGGATGCATCCGCGTTGAACGTGCGGCTATCGGCGTGCTTGCGCACGAAGTTGATCATGGCCGACGGGCTACCCGCGCCGCTCATCAGGCCCGTCGCGCCACGCACCACTTCGATGCGGTCGTAGATCGACGTATCCAGGCTGCCGTCGGCGGAAGATGAGTTCAGGGCCGGGGCGACGGGCACGCCGTCGTAGGCCATGTTCTCGATCTGGAAGCCGCGCGAATAGAAAAGCACGCGCTCCGAGTCGTAGGCGTTGGACGATACGCCCGTGGTGTTGTCCAGCACGGCACGTACGTTGGTAAGGTTCTGGTCCTCCATACGCTGGGCAGTGATCACGCTGACCGACTGTGGCGTGTCCTGTAGCGTAAGCGGCAGACGTGTGGCCGCCGCGGTATCGCTGACGGTGTAGCCCGGGAGGCCTTGCCCTTCCACCTTCACAGTGTCGAGCCTGGTGGCGTTGTCGGGCTTGGCGGTGGTGTCGGTAGTGGACTGCGACTGGGCCACGGCCGCGGCCGGCAACGCCAGCATCACGCTGGCAGCCAGCGACACGACCGGCAGACGGCCGGAACGGATGGAGAACATGGTGGATTGCCCTTGTGTGCGAAGCCGGCAAGCGGGAATTCGCTTGCGTGGAGTTACGCCACTGGCTCGCCGGGGGCTGGCTTGTCGCAATGCAGCAAAAAGCTTAACAGAAACGCCGGTTAATGCGAAAGAGTCGCATTTGTAAACATGTCGACGGCTACACCGGCCGTCATCGGCCCTGCTCAATCCCCCCACTACAATGGGAAGAATTGGGTAACGAGCACTACGAGTGACCTCCGCAACGATCAAAGTGGCAGCGGGCGAACTGACCGCGCTGCGACTGTTCGATATCGCCTACACCGTGGACCTCTCCCATGCCGAGCAGCTCTGGGCGGCCAGGCCAGGCCTGGCCTTCAGTCGGTCCAGGCTCACCAGCACGCCGGCCAAAGCGGTGACGTTCGGGGTGGCGCCCCTACGCCTTCAGTTGGGGGAAACCGCGCTGACCCTGGATTCGCGCACGGTCACCGCCGACCTTTCCGTACGCATCTACGACTTCGGCGTAGCGGCACTGGCGGTTCGCATCCAGGTGGGCGACCAGGACTGGGACGACTTCGTCGCCGATTTCAACGCACTGGATCGCGCGGTTGGCCACGGCGCGCCGATCGACTTCTGGACAGACCTGCTCCAACGGGTCAAGGACATCATCCTTCCCGCACTGGATCGTCCGGCCACCCATGCCAAGCTGGAAGAGGACTACCTGATCGCCACCGTCCAGCGGCTGGACGAGCCGATGGATGCCACAGCGCTACAGTCGCGCGTGGATCTGACGGCGCTGTTGTCGGGCGAGAAGCGCCCGCTTTCCAGCGATTCGCAACGGGAATTATTGTCGCGCAGCTTTTCCTACTACGCCGACGATCTGGTGGTACTGACATGGGACCGCACATTCATCTACGAACCCCGGCTCGATTCCGACGTTGCCGATGTGATCGAAGTGGCCAATGCCCAGCTGGTGGAGTTCCGTTACTACGACACCTTGCTGGATGAAGAACTCCCTCGCATGTACGAGCGCGTCGAGAACGCGCGCGGTGCGGCTTCGCTGCTGGCATCGCGGCGATTCGCCTACCTGGCCCGACGGCTCTACACGCTCGTGGCAGAGGTCACGGAACTCACCGAGCGGGTGGACAACGCGCTGCAGGTGACCGAAGACGTTTACCTAGCCCGCGTTTACAGCACGGCGCTGGGGTTGTTCCGCGTGCCAACCTTGAGCGCATCGGTGGATCGCAAGCTGGCGATCATCCGGGATACGTATGCGGCTCTTTATGAAGAGGCATCAAGCCGGCGCGCGGAGCTGCTGGAGGTGGCCATCGTGCTGCTGATCATGCTTGAGATTGCGATCATGTTGTTGCAGCGGTAGGCCCGCACTGACGAATCTATAGTCCCGCCTCTTCCAATCGCTTCTCAAGCTCCCGGCCAAACTTGCCAAGGTTCGAGTCACAAACCTTGAGCCAGGCGCGCAGTTGCAGCGCATCGAGCCTGAGCAGCCCTCGCTCGACCGAGGAAACATACGGCTGAGAGACTCCCGCGCGAAGGGCCAGTTCTTTCTGGGTGAGCTGTGCCTTGTCCCGCACTTCCCGCAGGAGAGCGATGAGGATGGGATATTCCTTGCTGTAGATGCTCTTGCCCTTGGGCATTTCGGTCACTTCTTCCACTCAATGAAGCGACGCTAAACAACAACTTGTGGTACTCCATCCTGTTATATTCTGTAATCTATGCTCCGCCTATAGGACAAGTGGAAGGCGTTTCATCACTGTTGAAAGGAATCAACGCATGTCGACCGATACCCTCATCACCCTCGGGGCCAGCGTCGCCGGCCTCATTACCTTTGCCGTCGTCATGGGACGCTGGGAGAAGGCAACCATAGCGGCCATGGGCGCCGCAGATCACTTTCAAGTAAAAGGCTTTGAAGCGACGATCGACCGCGCACGCAATGAAGTGCACATCTGTGTGGAAGGCCATGCACGGATTTTTCGCGCGCCCTTTGGCCACCTCGTGGTCGAACATAAGGTAGAGACCACCGCGGTAGCCCACGAGAAGCGCCCCACGAGGCGCCGCGGCATTGCCCTGACCTCAAACCGGCGCAGACTGTTGAGGTCGGGCAGCTACGTGGCCCCATCCAGTGGCTGGACAGAGACGACGTGGACCGCTGTGGAAACCGGTAAAACATGGCTGCGGCTTCGGGCCGTCCGCCTCCCCGCTTATTACGCCCAGCACTGGGGCGACGGGAGGGAGGGACAAACCAGTGTCCTGACCGACGCCATGGATGTGCCCCTGTCAAACAGCAAGGCTCGCGCGCTCAAATTGTGGCTGGACCACCATAGGTGTGAGCTCTTCCCCGACCATGCAGCCCTGCGTGCGACATGGGAGCAGACTTGCGCTGAGCTGCTCCGGGCGTGTCGGCAACAGCGCGATCACCAGGGAATCGCTGCTGGGGCTTTTGAAAGCTGGTCATTCTCCGCCCACCCCACGATCGCCTACCTCGTGATCGAGGCGGACGGCGCAGCCTTTTGGGCATCGGGCGATACGCCGATGCTCGAGCCCGTTGAGAGGCCTCGTTTCAAGTTGGCCGGCGACAGGCTGACCGTCTTCTCCGCTGACGACAACCGGTCGTTTCCCCTGCCAGCGGACCGCATGGCACCGCTGCAAGCCTTGCAGCGGCGGGGCATAGTCAGATTGGGTTGAGGCCTACGGCCGCGCCTCCAGCACGATATTGAACGGCGTTTCCGCCGCCCTGCGAAGACGCCGAAAACCGCCGGCATCAATGATTACCTTGCGCAGTCGAGCCTCGCCAGCCTGCGCACCGAGCGCCGGACCATGGCGAGCCAATGACACCGGCACGCAGATCATCGACGATGCCGCGTAATACACGCGGCCTACCGGATTGAGGTTATCCGCCGTGCTATCCCCAGCGAAAGGCTCCACGACCATGCAGGTGCCGTCGTCCTTCAGGGCACTTCTCGCATGGCGGGCGGCACCATCGGGATCGGCCATGTCGTGCAGGCAATCGAAAAAGGCGATGAGGTCGAAGTCGCGGCCTTTATATCCGGTGGCATCCGCCTGCTCGAACGTTGCATTCTTCACCCCGGCCGTCTTTGCCCGCTCGCGGGCGACGTCGATCGACGGTGCGTGATAGTCGTAGCCAACGAATTGCGATGTAGGAAATGCTTTCGCCATCAGCACCGTGCTGGCGCCATGCCCGCACCCAACGTCGGCGACCTTGCCGCCGCGCGCGAGCTTGTCGACGACGCCTTCTAGTGCCGGTAACCATGCTCCCAGCAGATTGCTGTTGTAGCCGCCGCGGAAGAATCGCTCGACGCCATGGAACAGGCAGGGATGATGTTCACCCCACTCCATGCCGGCGCCGCTGCGGAAGTTGTCGCGCACGCGCGGATAGGTGTGGAACAGCGCACGGGCAACCTCGTAGGCGCCGGGAAGATCGACCGGGCCGGCGGGATCGGCAAGACACGCTGCCTGTTCCTCGTTGAGCTGGTATTTGCCCGACGCCGCGTCGTAATCGACATAGCCACCGGCGGCCTGGTTGCCAAGCCATTCGCGCATGTAGCGCTCGTTGGTGCCGGTGCGTGAGGCCAGTTCCGCGGGTGTCAGGGATTCCTTTGCCAGCGCCTTGTAGAGGCCAAGCTCGTCGCCGAGCAGGACAAGCACCGAGCTGAAGGCGGCGCCGAGGTCGCCGACGGCCTTACCCAGGAATGCATTGAGCTTTTCTTCGTTGATGGACATGAGTACGCGCTCCACAGCCAGGGGGATGGGGGCGTCGTCCTGCCGGCGGATTTTTCCGCTACGACCGCTCGAGTATACCGCCGGGAAAACCGAATTCCGAAAGAGGCTTCGGCAGTTGTGTGCTTGTTTTATTTCCCGATATGCTCTTGATCAGCGCGTGGGGCGCATCCGGTCCGCGGAAAGGACAGAAGTCCACCTAACGTACTACGCCATTCGACCGAACTGACTTTCAGCCCCGTTTTGTGCGGACCTCGGGTAACGAGAGGAAGTTCTGCATGCCGACGAAACAGCTCCCCGCACGTCCGAGTCTCGATCACCTTAAGCACCAGGCGAGGGATCTTCTCAGCCAACACGCGGCGGGAGAATCGAGCAGCGCGCAACGTTTGCGCGAATTCCATCCGAAGCTACAACGCGCCACGGACCAGGAAATCTTCTCAACACACCTTACCCTCAGCGACGCCCAGCTCGCCATCGCACGCGAGTACGGGTTCGCAAGCTGGACACGCCTCAAGCATCACATTGAAAAGCCCAGACCAAGCGACAACCTGGCGCTTGCGCACCACGAGCGAATCGAAGACGCCGTTTTCCGTCACGCAGTCGATCTGATCGACACTGGCGACGTTTCTGGTTTATCGCTTTTCCTCAAGAAGAATCCCGGCCTTATCCGCCAGCGCGTTCTCTTCGAGGGCGGAAACTATTTCCGTAATCCCGGCCTGCTGGAATTCATTGCAGAGAATCCCATCCGGCATGGCAGATTGCCTCCGAACATCGTCGATGTTGCGGTGGCTCTCCTGGAGGCCGGGCCGGGACTCGATGCGATCAACGAGACCATTGGCCTGGTTGCATCAGGCCGCGTGCCCCGCGAATGCAAGATGCAGCTGCCGCTCACAGACGTGTTGTGCAGATACGGTGCCGACGCCGGTTCCGCACTTCGTGCAGCCGTTCTTCATGGGGAATTCGAAGCCGCCAATTATTTGATCCACCTGGGTGGGAAACCCGATCTTCCAAGTCTTGCGGCCCTTGGAGATATCGATGGATTTCTCCAGAATCATCCGACGTCGGATGCCGCCCAGCGCCATTTGGCGTTGGCGCTTGCCGCCCAGTATGGCCACACCGAAATCGTCCGCGCCCTTCTGGATACGGGCGAAGACCCCAACCGCTATAACCCGCCGGGCTCACACAGCCATTCCACGCCCCTGCATCAGGCAGCGATTGCCGGCCACCTTGATGTCGTCAAATTGCTGGTTGAACGTGGGGCCTGGGTCGATACGAAGGACGTGATCTGGCAAGGGACGGCGATCGACTGGGCTCGACACGAGGGGAGGTCGGAAGTCGAGGCATATCTAAGGGGAGGACCGCCGATCGGTCGAATCCAGCCAAACCCTGACAGGTAAGCCTCCAGGCGCCCGAGAACCCGGAAGATGGTCACCGGAGATAATCCTTCCATTCAACGCCCGCGACAGCCGAGGCCCGGCTCAGGCCGGGCACGGACCCGCTTCTGAGACCAGACAGGACCAGTGCTCCGGAGACGAGCGCACCCGCTATGCCGATAACGATTTTGAAGTACCGCTTGAACGCGTCGCTCATCTCTGCAGCCAGCGCCTCAATACTTCAATCTTGCCTGGCCGCGCTTTCCCGCACCCCCCGCACCGCGTCATGCACTTTCCGGGATACCGCGAGCTACTTCTGCAAGGTAGCTTGGAAAGGTGGACATGTTCGTCGGGCTCTGACCTAGGACTTGATAGTATAGAGAGGCTCACCCCCAGCCAATCACTCACGCCGTAGACCGCTGGCTTCGCCCGCTCGCGGACCCTGCTTGACAGGTTGCTCGCGTCCGCTAGGAAGGATGTCACCCTTCTCTGGATGTCACCTTATGCCCTCCCCTACGACAGTTCTTGCCGCCCGCTGGAAAGTTGCCGGTCCCTTCGAAAAAGTGATGGTCGCAACCTACCTGGTCGTCTTCAGTCTGCCCTTTTCGACGGCCGCCCTTCTCTCGGCCGTATGACGTTGATCAGGTAGAGCAACCCCACATCGCCGCACGTCCAGGCAGCGCCAAACACAATGCGGGTGGCGGTCTCCGGGATGTTGGCGTCGAGTTCAAAAGGGTAGAAGCCGGCAAGCACAATACCTACGACGAACAAGGCGATGCCGATCACGACGGGGCCGACCCCAACTAGGCGGCGATCGAGGAGTTCCAGAACAAGCGTAAGTGCGGCAGAAATTAGAAATGCCGAGAAGGCTAAATCAAGCGGGCTCATTTGAATACTTCCATGTGGTGGCACGCGGTTGCCCGGCGACGCTGATCGCAGGTATTCGGCTTCAGCGTGAGCCCATCGGTCTCAAAGTAGGTCTCAATCGCCTGGGCCAGGGTCGGAGCGGTCGAGGGTGGTGGTGACGGTGGTGGTATCGGAAGCGCCACGGCACGGGGCTGGGCGACCGTCAGCGCTCGGAGCGCCTTCAGGGCCTCCATGCCATTGCGATGGTCGCGATCGGTGCCGTCGGTCTTGATCTTGAAGCCACCCGGCGCCTCGATCTCCCAGCCAGCCACCCGGCCCCCCGAGTTCTGGCCGATCTGGCCCATCACCTTAGCGACGGCGTCGTCGTCCCAGCGCTTGCCTGCCATCCCGGCCCCCTCCATCCTTAGCCTAGCGAAGATTTGAGCATAGTGGACTGCTGCCGGTTTCACAGACACCGCGTTTAGGTGTGATGATGAAACCGGAGGTGGTTCA
>NZ_DATHFX010000221.1:0-5150 GCF_035317885.1 Pinirhizobacter sp. | reverse complement strand
TACGGTACCGCCGGCCTTTCCGACGTGACCTTCCGTCCGGATGGCAGCCTGGCCCCGATCAAGGAAACCATGCTGCTCGGTGGCCTCACCCTGCATGCCGGCAGCGACGTGGACGTTTATGCCTTCGGCGGCCAGGAGCGCCAGCAGAAGGAAGCCTTTACCGTCGGCACCACACCTTACGGCTACGGCAACCCGCTTTACGTCAATTCCGGCTGTGACATCGAAGGCTCGCCGCTTACCTGCGTGGGTAACACCCAAAAGATCTCGCAGGGCACGCTGGGCTTCTGGTGGCGCTTCTACCAGGGCAAGTACGGCAAGGTGCAGTTCGGTGCCCAGGCTTCGCACACCGAGCGCAAGGCATTCGAGGGCATCGGCGGCGCTCCCTCGGCGTCGGACAACATGCTGTTCACCAGCCTTCGTTATTACCCGTTCTAAGCTACACCGTTCCAAGAAAAACCAAGACGGCGGGGAATCTCCCCGCCGTTTTTTTTGCCGGTCGAAAACTCAGCCTAGCGCTGGGCCAACTCGCTCGCATCCCAGCCGCCGCCCAGCGCGCGCACCAGGTTGACGCTGGCCTGCAGCCTGCGCGTGTCGATCGTCGCTGCACTGCGCTTGGCCTGCAGGAAGGCGCTTTGCGCCGTTACCACCTCCAGGTAATTCACCACGCCTTCGTCATAGCGGTTCTGCGCAATGCGTTGTGATTCCGCTGCGGCGGCCACGGCTTCCTGTTCGTTGGCCCCCTCGCGGCCCAGGCGGTCGAGCAGGGCCAGATTGTCTTCAACTTCCTGGAAGGCATTGAGAACGGTGAGTTTGTACTGCGACGACGCCTGGTCGAATTCGTCGCGCGCCGCACGCTCCCGGGCACGGCGCAGGCCGCCGTCGAAGAGGCTTAGCGACAAGGCAGGCCCAACCGCCCAAAGGCGATTGCCGTAGGCGAAAAAGGGATTGGTGCCGGTGTTCTGAAAGCCAGCCAGTGCTGTCAGGCTGAAATCCGGGAAAAAAGCCGCACGCGTCACGCCGATGCCGGCGTTGGCTGCGAAGGTGCGCCGCTCGGCCGCCGCAATGTCAGGGCGGCGTTGCAGGATCGATGAGGGCACGCTGGAGGGCACGGGAGGCAGGGACGGCGTCTCTGCTTCAGCCGGTACGCGGAAGCTGCTGGGCGACTGGCCCACCAAGACGGCGATGGCGTGTTCGGTCAGTGCGCGTTGGGCGTCGTTCTCATCGGCCTGGGCCCGGGCGTCGGCCAGCTGGGTGCGGGCGCGGGCTTCGGCGAGCCCGGAGTCGATACCTTCGTGAACGCGGTTGCGAGTGGTGGTCAGTGCCTGGTCGTAACCCTTGAGCGTTTGCGCAAGGATGTCGGCCTGCACATCAAGGTCGCGCAACTGGAAGTAAAGATCGGCCAGCCGTGCCTGCAAGCTCAGGCGAGCGGTGGCCAGGTCCGCGCCCGAAGCTTGGGCCTCGGCCGTGGCCTGCGCCACTTCGTTGCGCACCTTGCCCCAGAAGTCCAGTTCATAGCCAGCGCCCATGTGCAGATCGTTGGCGTCATATTCATTGGGCTGGCCATTGCCGCGAAGTGGACGGTTGTCCGACTGGCGGCTGTTGTCCGCACTACCGGAGACGCCGACGTCGGGCAACGTGGCCGAATGAACCTGCGCCTGGAAGGCGAGCGCCTGGTCGTAGCGCGAGGCGGCGATGGCGAGCGTCAGGTTGCCGCTCTCCAGTTGCCCTTCGAGTTTGTCCAGCGTGGCGTCGCCAAAGCTGTTCCACCACGCACCGCGCTGCAGGTTGTCGGCGGGCGCCGCGCGGTGCCACGACGTGTCGCCCTCGTGCCAGCTGGCCGGGACCTCGACCGTGGGTACCTTGTAGGTGGGGGCGAGCGAACAGCCGGACATGGCGATCACCAGCGCCGTGGCCAGGGCGGTGCGCGTGAGACGGTGTGTGCGCATGACGCTCAACCTTTACCCTTCGGGGCCGCTGCGGTGGCCACCGTGACTTTGTCACCGGCCATGATCGAGTCGGGCGGATGATCAACGATAGGATCCATCGATGTCACGCCGCGATCGATTTGCAGGATGTCGCCCATGTCCATGCCGATATGCACGTCACGCAGCTGGATCGTGTTATTGGCGCCCAGCACTGCCAGCTGCGGGCCTGCCGCGCGGAAGATGAGCGCCGTGGCTGGTACGTTCACGACATGGGCGTTGCTGTCCACCGGCAGGCTTACCTGCGCGTAATCGCCCGGCAGGAGTTCACTGTTGGGGTTGGCCAGTTCGAACTGGGCCAGAAGGGTGCCTGAGGCTTTGGCAATGGCACCGGACGAACCGATCAGTACGGCGTCGAAGGCCTTGTCCGGGTGTTCCATCACGTTGACCTTGACATGCATGCCTGGGTGTATGGCCGAGGCGTAGCCCTGGGGAATGCTGACGTACAGGCGCATGCGCTGTGTGTCGGACACTGTGAACAGAGGCTCCTCGTTGGCATTGGTGGCGGAGATCAGGTCGCCAATGTCCGTGTTGCGGGCAGTGATCGTTCCGTCGAACGGCGCGGTGATCTGCTTGAACGATTCCAGCGCCTGGAGGCGGTCAACGTCGGCCTGGGCCGAGGCGACATTGGCCTTGGCCACTTCCGCTTCACCGAGCTTCTCGTCGGCTTCCTGCTTGGACACCGAATTGCTGGAGAGGAGGTTCTGCCAGCGCTTGCTGGTGAGCGAGGCGAGGCGGAGATCGGCTTGCGCGCGCGCAAGCCCGGCGGTTGCCTGGTGCAGCTGCTGGTCGATCTCGGGCGTGTCGATGGTGCCCAGCACGTCGCCGGCATGCACGGTGCTGCCGATGTCGCGTGTCCAGGTCCTCAGGTAGCCCCCCACGCGGGCGTGGATCGGCGCACTGATCCAGGCCTCTACGTGGCCAGGCAGGCTCAGGTGGTGGTCGTTGCCGTCGATGATGGCCGTCGGCGCAAGTTGCACCGTCGGTACCTGCTGGGCATCGGTCCAGTGCGTAAGCTCGTGGTACTCGTGGGCGCGAAACGTCAGGCCGCCAGCCACGGCCACGATGGCGATGGCCAGGCCGATGGCGATCACGGGGCGCAGGCGCATCGGACTCACGGGCGTCGGGCCTGCATCATGCGACATGGGACGGTTCTCCAGGGAAAAGGGCAGGATTCGAAGCCGGTTGCGTGCGGCCATGGACGATCGAGAAGATCACCGGCACGAAGAGCAACGTGGCAAATGTGGCAAAGATCAGGCCGCCGATGACGGCGCGGCCCAGGGGCGAGTTCTGCTCGTGGCTGATGGCCATCGGCAACATGCCGATCACCATCGCCAGCGCCGTCATGCAAACCGGCCGGAAGCGGGTGAAGCCGGCCTCCATCGCTGCCTTGACGGCGTCGCCGTGCACGGCAAGGCGTTCGCGGCAGAAGCTCACCACCAGGATCGAGTTGGCGGTGGCCACGCCCATGCACATGATGGCGCCGGTGAGCGCGGGAACCGACAGTGTGGTGTGGGTCAGGAACAGGATCCAGACGATGCCAGCCAGGGCTGCGGGAAGTGCGGTGATGATCACGAACGGATCGAGCCACGACTGGAAGTTGACGACGGTAAGCAGGTAGATCATCAGCACCGCGCCAATCAGGCCGAACTCCAGTCCGCTGAAGGCGGTGGCCATGGTATCGGCCTGGCCTCGCAGTGTGACGAGCGTACCCTTGGGACGTTCCTTGGCGAAGCTGGCGAGCACGGTATTGACGTCGTGGGCCACGGCGCCCAGGTCGCGGCCCTGCACCGCGGCATAGATGTCAAATGCGGGCAGGATGTTGTAATGCGACACCACCGCAGCACTGGGCGCGCGAGTGAACGTGGCAAGACCGCCCAGCATTTGCGTGGCCTTGTCGTTGCCGGCGGTGACGGGAAGGCTGGCCAGGTCCGCCATCGAATCCATGCGGTACTGAGGCGTCGCGGCGACGATGGCGTATGACACGCCATTCTTGGGGTTAAGCCAGAACGCCGGAGCCACCTGGCTGCTGCCAGCGAGCGAGGCGACCATCGAATTGGTGACATCGCGCTCGGAGATGCCCAGCTGGTCGGCGCGCGTGCGGTCGACGGCGACATTCAACTGCGGGTAGCTGGTGCTTTGCTGCAGGCGAACGTCAGCGATGCCCGGGATAGCCTTCAACTTGCGCATGATGTTCATGGCATAGGCCTGGTTGGCAGCGTTGTCACGACCGGTGACGGAGATGTCCAACGGTGCCGGTGCGCCGAAGTTCAGGATCTGGTCGGTCATGTCGGCCGGCAGGAAGGCGAAGTCGCTGCCGGGGAACTGGCGTGGCAGAAGCTCCCGCAGCTTCTTCACGTAATCGGCGGCGGGAGCGTGGCCTTCCTTCAGTGCGATCTGGATGTCGCCATCCTGCGGTCCGATGCTGCCGGTGTTGCTATAGACCAGGTTCACGCTCGATAGCGGCAAGCCGATGTTGTCGACCACCGTACCCAGGTCTTTTGCCGGAATCACCTGGCGGATGGCCGCTTCGATACGATCGAATTCGGCGGCGGTCTCTTCCACGCGGGTACCCATCGGTGCGCGCACATGCAGGGCGATCGACTCGGCATCGGTGGGAGGGAAGAAATCCGTGCCCAGGAACGGCAAGAGTACGAACGAGGCGAGGATGAAGCCAAGGAAGCCAAGCACAAAGGCCTTGCGGCGGCCCAGCGCGACGGCAAGCATCGCGTAGTAGCCGTCGCGCAGGTTGGCGAAGCGGTGCTCGAAGGCGCCCTGGAAAGCGATCGCGCGACGCAGCAGGTACATGCCACGCCGCTGCGGGACGGGGCTTGTCGGGTCACCCGCAGGCGCGCGGACGGGACCGGATATCCATTTCGACTGCACGATAACCTGATCGCCTTCGTGATGGTTGATGTAACTATCTTCCGAATGATCGCCGGCGCCTTTCTCCGTTACGTGCGGCTTGAGCAAATACATCGCCATCGTCGGCACAAGCGTGCGCGAAAGCACGAACGACGAGGCCATGGCGAAGATCACCGCCAGGGCCATCGGGCGGAACAGGAAGCCGGCAATGCCCTCGAGCATGAACATCGGTACGAACACGATGCATATGCACAACAGGGATACGAAGGCCGGTCCGACGATCTGCTTGGCGCCATCCATGAT
>NZ_DATHFX010000220.1:0-5963 GCF_035317885.1 Pinirhizobacter sp. | reverse complement strand
CAGGCGCGCTGACGCCGAAGGCGTGGTGCAGTCGCTGTCGACGATGGGCACGCAGGCCGGAAGTGACTTCAAGGCAGGGTATGCGGCAACCGCCATGCCGGTGCGCCTTGCCATGGAGGGCCGTCAATGGGACGTTGCCTCAAACCTGCAACCACAGCCAGGTTCATCCCCGGAAGTGGCCGCCATTGTCTATTGGGCCCGCGCCGTGGCCCAGGCGCGCGACGGCCACCCGCAAGCAGCCGATCAGGACATCGCGAAACTCGAGACCTGCCGACAGCAGTTGGTGGCCGATGGCAAAACCTATTGGGCGACCCAGGTCGAGATCCTCGCGAAGGAAAGCAAGGCCTGGCAATTAGCGGCGCAATCGCATCCCGACCAGGCCATCAAAGCGCTTCGGCTGGCCGCGGACCAGGAAGACGGTATCGAGAAACTTCCATTGACGCCGGGCCCGATCATTCCAGCTCGCGAACAACTTGGAGACTTGCTGCTGGCAATGCATCGACCGAAGGAAGCGCTTGAGGCCTATCGGGTTGCATTGGCTGCGGCGCCCGGCAGGCGCGGGGCGCTTAGCGGCGCGGCGCAGGCCGCCGATGCTGTGGACGATACCCGGACAGCCGACCAGATGCGGACGCTCCTGTCGAAGTGATTGCCTACCATATCTGCACTCTTTTTCCCGGCGCCAGGTACAACCGATCGCCAGCCTTGACCCCGAAAGCCTCGTACCAGGCATCGATATTCCGGAAAGGGATATTGACGCGCTCCGGATACGGAGAGTGCACGTCGTCCGTCACCTGGTCGCGCAGCGCTTCCGGTGTCTTTTTGCCTCGCCACACCCGGGCCCATGCAAGGAAGAACCGCTGCTCACCGGTAAGGCCATCCAGCGTGGATGCTGCCCTGCCCGCCAGGGAGCGGTGATAGGCGTCCAAGGCCAGGGTGACGCCGCCTAAGTCGGCGATATTCTCGCCCATGGTCTGGCCGGCATCGACGTGCATGCCGGGCACGGGTTCGGTGGCGGCGTATTGCCTGCCCAGTGCGGCGGCACGTTGGGCGAATGCCTGGCCGTCGGTCTTGCCCCACCAGTCACGAAGGCGGTTGTCCGCATCCATGTGGCGACCGTCATCATCGAAACCGTGCGTCCATTCGTGGCCGATATACGAGCCGAGTGCGCCGTAGTTGGCAGCTGGATCGCCTTGTCGATCGAACAGGGGTGGCTGCAATAGCGCCGCGGGGAATTCGATGTTCAACGCCTCGCCGTTTTCCGCGTCCACCGTCTGCGGCGCTTCGTACCACTCGGTCGGATCCACTGGACGGGCAAGCAGCCCCAGCTCGTAGCGCCAGTCCACGGCCGCGGAGCGCAAAACATCGCCCACCAGGTCGTCGTCGCGAATCACATCCGGAGCATCCTGGCGCCAATGGTCGGGGTAGCCGACATTCACCGTATAGGCGAGGAGTTTTCGCTGGGCCTCGGCGCGGGTTCCGGGCGACATCCATGCCAGCTTGTCGATGCGATCGCGGTACGCATCGCGCAGCTCCTGGATCATCGCCCGCACGCTATCGCGCGAGGACGCCGGAAAATACTTCGCCACGTACAGCTGCCCCACGCTCCAACGCAGGCTTCCGAAGCACACGGATGGGTCACCGGGGCACCCGCTGCCGGAAATGGTCTGGACGGCCAGTTGCCAGGGTTCCGGTGGCGCCGATTGTCCTGCCAACACCATCCCCCGGAAGCGGAACCATGCATCGGTGAAGTCGGCGGACAGCAACGGCGATGCATGATCGATCATGCGCGCGGCCTGCCAGGCCTCGATGGTGGACAACGGCGTTGAAGCGAACAGCCTGGCGACTTTCGGAAATGCAGCTTTTTCCACCAGCACCAGATGGGCGTCGCCGGGAATGCCGGAAGCGGCAAGGAAGTGCTGCCATGGGAAGCCCGGCGCCAGTCGTTCAAGCCCGGCGAGTGTCTCCGGGTTGTTCGTCGACAGTACGTCACGCTGTTGTGCCTCGTTCCAGCTGGCGCTGGCCAGCGCCGTTTCGAAGTCAAGCACGCGGCCAGCCGCGTCCGCGGGAGATGGCCATCCGACGCGGGCAAACGATGCAGAGAGGTAGGCGCGATACGCCGAGCGCTGCGCGGCAAACCGCTTGTCGAGGTAGTACGCACGATCAGGTAGTGCGGTGCCGGAAAGACTCAGGAACACGGCCGTATGTTTCGGATCGCGATGGTCCACGTCCACGATGACCCCGAACAACGATCCCTCGAAGCTCAGCGGCGCCCGGCCCATCAGCGCCACTTGCGCATCTTTCGTGGTTGCCTGGCGTACGCCGTCGAGCAACGGCTTGATCGGTTGCCAGCCCAAGGCGTCGCGCCTTGCCTGGTCGAGGTAGGCTCGATAATACGCCCCCACTTTTCCGGCGGCATCGCCAGGCTGGTGGCCTGCGGTTGCGGCCTGCGCCTGCATCAGTTCATGCAGTTGCCCCGTCGTACGGTCGATCATGCCCTGCAGCGTGCCCACTTCAATGTGGTCGCGCGGCAGTGGCGTCGTGTCGAGCCAGCGGCCGTTGGCGTAGCGATAGAAGTCGTCGCCTGGCCGCACCGCGGGATCGCCACCATCGGTGATAGGTGTCGCGACCAGGTCATGGCCGCCTGCCAGTGCAGCCGTCGTTGCGAGGAAAAAAGCCGGGATGGTGAACCAGAGCCACCTGCTCATGGTTGCTTGATGTCGATCCGGTGCCCGGTCGCGGCATCCTGGAATACCTCGTGTTTGGCCTCCCATTGGCCCAGGTGTTTCTCCGCCTCGACGTAGACCGTGCCCTTGCCATGAGGGCCCTCCAGATTGAAGGAAAGATCTGCCCGCCCATCCGGGCCACTGACCTGGATGTTGCCCATCGGCGTGCCTGCCGACATCGGCTCGCCGACGATCTGCACGACTTCCGCATTGGCCCTGGCATTGGCAAGGGCCACCTGATATGCGCCCGAGCTCTTCATCCCCTGGGTGATGGTCAGGAATATCCCGACCAAAAAAAGCGGCACCAAAAGCCATACCGCGATGCCCCACCTGGCCCAGGTTCGCTGGGTTGCCCTGAACTGTTCAATGCTGTCCCAGTGCCTGTTGCGCCAGGCCCAGGCACTCCCCCTGGCACCCAGCACGAACATCATCACGAAGCCGACCAGTGGAATGAAAACAAGCAGCGCGATCATCGTGCTGTTGCCGATGCCCCAGATCCAGCTCAGCAGGAACGCTCCCCAGTTCCAGCGATCGACCTCCGACGGTACTTCAGACGATGGACCACGCCCGGATGTGTTCTCCATGCCCCGCCCTTATTCCCTTGGTCAGAAACGAGTGTCGCGCATGGCCTCGCCGCGCGGCAAGCGCGCAGGATCTCGCGACTTGTCGAACTCCATCGCAAATCCCCCCCGCCAGCTAAGTGGGACGGATACCGAAGGGGGAGCCTACGTTCCGCCAGGTGGAAGCATCTGGATCAACGGCTGGTCCTCTTCCTCCAGCAGGTAATTGGCCACGAAGGTGGCAGGTCCCCCCACGGGGT
This sequence comes from Pinirhizobacter sp., assembly GCF_035317885.1. GTDB lineage: Bacteria > Pseudomonadota > Gammaproteobacteria > Xanthomonadales > Rhodanobacteraceae > Pinirhizobacter. The sequence goes on along the minus strand of NZ_DATHFX010000220.1, from coordinate 2,420 downwards.
CGAAGTGCTCGATCACGGTGTTGGCGGGCTCGAAGATGGCCGAACCCGCGGGATATTCCCCGGCCGGCTGACCTTCCACCTGGAACAGGATGGTGCCTTTGACCACGTAGCAGATGACGGGCGCCGGATGCTGGTGACGCCCGGTGGGTTGCCCTTCGGCCAGGGTAATTTCCTTGACCTCTACCCTGCCCACCCTGGTTCCCGCCGCCAGAGACGCCGACAACAAAGGTTTGCGCACGATGTCGATGGTCCCGGCCATCGCGGGGCCTGCAGCTCCGCATGCAGCGCACGTCACCGCCATCAGCAAGGCACCCTTGCCTGCGATCTTCTTCATTACCCACCTCTTTGCTATCGTCGGCGGACACAGCGTCGCGCCAGGTACGATGAGTCTGCGCCTGGGTGCCGCCGCGATAAATCCCTCGCAGGGCAATGCAACGTTGCAGGTGACGCAATGAAGTCGGACCGGTTCGTGCAGCTGATGCACTTCGTCGAGGTGGCGCGCCAGCGTGGCTTTACACAAGCGGCTGGCGTGCTAGGCGTGAGTGCGTCGTCGATGAGCCGCAGCGTGTCCCGCCTGGAAGAGCGCCTTGGCGTACGCCTGGTGCAACGCACAAGCCGCGCGGTAAGCCTGACCGAGGCCGGCCAAGCCTACTTCACGCGATGCGAAACCTTGCTGGCGCAGCTAGATGCAGCCGATGCGATGGCCGACAGCGCCAGTCAGGACATCGCCGGCCGCATACGACTTAGCGTGCCCACGGGCCTTACCGATGCGCGCGTGATGCCGGCGCTGACCACCTTCATGGCCAGCCATCCGCGCATTGAGGTGGAACTGTTCGCGGGTAATCGTTATGTGGACCTGATCGACGAGGGCTACGACCTTGCCATCCGCGTGGGCGACCTGCCCGACTCCGAGCAGGTCGCGCGCCGCATCGGCGAGAACCGCCGCGTATTAGTGGCAACGCCACGATACGTCGACACCCATGGCTCACCGGTAAAACCGGCCGACCTTGCCGACCATGCGGGATTGCAATTGGGCAACGCGCCGCCCGCGCCCGCGTGGATCCTCAAGCAGGGATCGCACGAAGTACGCGTGCAACCGCGCAGCAGCCTGCTGTGCAACCACGCCGCGGCGATCCGTTTGGCCGCCCTGGCGCACCTGGGCGTCGCCGTCCTTCCCAGCATGCTTGTCGATGAAGACATAAGGCAACGCGCACTGGTGCGGCTGTTACCCCGCTGGACGCTACCCCCACAACCCATCCACGCACTCTTTCCTTCCAACCGGCATATGCCGGCGAAGGTGCGGCTACTCGTGGACCACTTGGCGTCCGTGCTGAAACACGACGAGAGATAACACCACGGCGGACAGCTTGGCGCTAGTGGCGGATCTGGCCTGTCCCGCGGACGACAAAGCGTTCAATGGTGAGCGATTCCGCGCCCATCGGTCCATAGGCATGCAAACGGGTGGTGGAGATGCCGATCTCGGCGCCAAGGCCCAGTTCGCCTCCATCGCTGAAGCGCGATGAGGCATTGACCATCACCACGGCCGAGCGCAGGGCGGCAATGAAGCGATCGGCGGTGGCGGCGTTGTGCGTGGCGATCACCTCGGTGTGGTCGGAGCCGAAGCGGCGGATGTGCGTGATGGCATCGTCCAGGCTGTCGACCACGCGCACCGCGATGATCAGGTCGAGGAACTCGGCGGCGTAATCGTCGTCGGTGGCGCTGGCCATGGACGTGATGGCTCGTGATCGTTCGCAGCCGCGCCATTCGACCTGGGGTAACGCGGCCACGGCGCGCGGCAGGAACTGGGCGGCCACGTCGGCGTGCACCAGAAGCGTTTCCAGTGCATTGCACACGCCAGGACGGCTCGCCTTGCCGTCCACCAGCAAGCGCAGGGCAAGTTCAAGGTCCGCGTCGCTGTCCACGTACAGGTGGCACACACCCTTGTAATGCTTGATCACCGGCACGCGGGCGTGCTCGGCGACAAAGCGGATCAGGCCTTCACCGCCGCGGGGAATGGCAAGGTCGATGATGTCGGTGAGCTGCAGCAGCTGCACCATGGCGTCACGGGAGAGATCTTCCACCACGCTCACGGCGGCACTGGGCACACCGCTGGCTTCCAGCGCCGTGGCGATCACGCGGGCAATGGCCGCATTGGAGTGGGCCGCTTCCGAGCCGCCCCGCAACACCACGCCGTTGCCTGCCATCAGGCACAATGCGGCGGCATCGGCGGTGACGTTGGGGCGGGCCTCGTAGATCATCGCTATGGTGCCCAGCGGCACGCGCACGCGCTCCACCACGATGCCATTGGGGCGGGTTTCGCGGCGCGTCACCACGCCGACGGGGTCGGGCAAGGTCGCCACGTCGCGGACACCCTCGGCCATGGCCTGTATACGTGTGTCGTCCAGGCGCAGGCGGTCAAG
>NZ_DATHFX010000219.1:0-11064 GCF_035317885.1 Pinirhizobacter sp. | reverse complement strand
CGATCACCGGCGCCAGGCCGCCCAACTGGGCATGGCCGAAAGCATCGCGGCCGCCGGCCTCGGCCAGGAATTTTCCGTCCGGCGCCAGCAGGCCTTCGGACGCCACCACCGTGCAATAGCCCACGCGCTTCACCGTGGCCTTCACTTTGGCGAGGAATTCAGCTTCGTTGAAGGTGCGCTCGGGGAACAGGATGATGTGCGGCGGGGCATCGCCGCCTTCGCCGGCCAAGCCCGCGGCCGCGGCGATCCAGCCGGCGTGCCGGCCCATCACTTCCAGGATGAATACCTTGGTGGAGGTTTCGGCCATCGAGGCCACGTCCAGGCTTGCCTCAAGCGTGGAGATCGCCGTGTAGCGCGCCACCGAGCCAAACCCCGGGCAGGTGTCGGTCACCACCAGGTCGTTGTCGACCGTCTTGGGCACGCCGATGCAGCTCAATTCATACCCAAGGGATTTGGAAAGCTGGGACATCTTGTAGGCGGTGTCGGCGGAGTCGTTGCCGCCGTTGAACAGGAACGTGCGGATGTCGTGGGCCCTGAACACCTCGATCAGCCGTTCATATTCCTTCCGGTCGGTATCGATGGATTTGAGCTTGTACCGGGCCGAGCCGAAGGCGCCACCCGGGGTATGGCGAAGCGCCGCGATGGATTTGGCGCTTTCCTTCGAGGTATCGATCAGGTCCTCGCGCAGGGCGCCCAGGATGCCGTTGCGGGCGGCGTAAACCTTCAGGCCCCTGGCCCGGGCGGTTTCGATCACCCCCGCAGCGGTGGCGTTGATCACGGCGGTGACGCCGCCGGACTGGGCATACAGCAGCTTGCCGGGGGACGACCTGGTTGCCATGCGCTGGTTCCTTCTCGCGGGGGTACTTACCTTAGCCCAGCCCGGTTTGACGGGGAAACACCCAGAAGTTACCGTGACTGTCATTTTTTCGATGTTCGGCGCCCTTTCACGGGTGCCCGGACGGATATGGAGCCATATGCGACTCGTGCTACTCGGTGCCCCCGGATCGGGCAAGGGAACCCAGGCCACGCGCCTGAAGGAAACGCTCGGCGTGCCGCACATTTCCACCGGCGACCTGCTGCGCGCGGCCGTGTCCGCCGGCACCCCGCTGGGGCTGAAAGCCAAGGAAGTGATGGACGCCGGCCACCTGGTGTCCGACGACATCGTGCTGGGCATGCTCGAGGAACGCCTTTCCCAGGACGACGCCCGCGCCGGGTTCATCCTCGATGGCTACCCGCGCAACCTGGCCCAGGCCGATGCCCTGGACGGCCTGTTGTCCCGCCTGCACCAGCCACTGGACGTGGTGGTGAAGTTCGAAGTGCCCAGCGACGCCATCATTGGCCGCGTGGAACAGCGCTTCAAGGCCGAAGGCCGCGCCGACGACAACCCCGACACCGTGCGCAAGCGCCTTGAGGTCTACGCCGAGCAAACGGCCCCCGTGGCGAATTTCTACGCCCAGCGCCACCTGCTGAAGGTGGTGGACGGCGTGGGCCCCATCGACGAAGTCACCGAACGCATCACCGGCGTGCTGCCCCGGGGCACCGCGCCCGCGGGCGGCTAAGGCCGCATCGAATTATCCGGGCCGCGCTGCGGCCCGACGCCCACTGCAACCGGAATCCCATGCGCCTGCATATCCTTGGCATCTGCGGCACCTTCATGGGCGGCGTCGCTGCGATTGCACGCGAGCTGGGCCTGGAAGTGGAAGGCTCCGACACCAACGTCTACCCGCCGATGAGCACCCAGCTCGAAGCCCTGGGGATAGCGCTGAAACAGGGTTACACCGCCGACCACCTTCACCCGGTGCCGGACCTCGTCGTGGTGGGCAATGCGATGACGCGCGGCAACCCCGCCATCGAAAGCATGCTCGACGAGCGCATGCCGTACATCAGCGGCCCGCAGTGGCTGGGCGAAACCGTGCTGGCCCAGCGCCAGGTGCTGGCCGTGGCCGGCACGCATGGCAAGACCACCACCACCAGCCTGCTGGCGCACCTGCTTGAATCGGCGGGCCTGGCGCCAGGTTTCCTGATCGGCGGCGTACCGGGCAACTTCACCGTGTCCGCGCGTCTGGGTACCGGCGCGCCGTTCGTGATCGAGGCCGACGAATACGACACCGCCTTCTTCGACAAGCGCTCGAAATTCGTGCACTACCGGCCCTCCATTGCCATCCTCAACAACCTCGAATACGACCACGCCGATATCTTTCCCGATGTCGAGGCCATCGAGCGCCAGTTCCATCACCTGGTACGCACGGTGCCGGGCAACGGAAGGCTGATCGTCAATGTCCACGACGATCACCTGCGCAAGGTGCTGGCCATGGGTGCGTGGACACCGGTGGAAACCTTCGGCATCGGCGAAGGCCACTGGCAGGCCCGGTTGCTTAAAAGCGATGGCTCGGCCTTCGAAGTGTCGCGTGGCGGCCATGTGGTGGGCGCCGTGCATTGGGACATGCTGGGCAACCACAGCGTGCTTAACGCATTGGCCGCGCTGGCCGCGGCTTCCGCCGCCGGTGCAGACCCGGGCGCCCTGCTTCCCGCCTTCGCCAGCTTCCGCTCGGTGCGCCGGCGCATGGAGAAGATCGGCGAGCACCACGGCATCACCGTGTACGACGACTTCGCCCACCATCCCACGGCCATCGCCACCACCCTTGCCGGCCTTCGCGCCAACGTCGGCGACGCCCGCATCGTGGTGGCCCTGGAGCCCCGGTCCAATTCCATGCGCGCCGGCGCCCATGCCGAAGGCCTGGCCCCTTCGCTGGCCGATGCGGACGCCGTGGTGTTCCTGCAGCGGCCGGAGCTTGCCTGGGACGCAGGGAAGGTGACCGATGCCCTGGGCAGCCGTGGCCAGACCGCGCCATCGGTGGAGGCGCTGATCGACCGATTGCAGGCGCTGGCGCAGCCAGGCGACCGCGTGGTGTTCATGTCCAACGGCGGCTTCGAAGCGGCCCCGCGGCGTTTCCTGGCGGCGATCGCGGGGTCAGAGTATTTACTCTGACCCCCAACGCATGACCCCTACCGCAGGTTCGTGCACGCTTCATGAAGGCGCCATGGGCAGGCTAGACTTCCCGCCATGGCCTCATCCAAGCCTGGTAATGACATCCCATTGTTTCCCCTCTCCAACGTCCTCCTGCCGGGCGGGGAACTGCAGCTTCGCATCTTCGAACCGCGTTACCTCGACCTCGTCCGCGAGTGCACACGGGGCGGCACGCCGTTCGGTGTGTGCCTGATCGCCGAGGGACGCGAGGTCGGCATGCCCGCGGCCGCAGCTGCGGTGGGTACGCTGGCCGACATCATCGACTTCACCACCCGTGGCGATGGCTTGCTGGGCATTACCGCGCGCGGCGGTGGCCGGTTCCGCGTCACCCGCACCCGCATACGTGCCGATGGCCAGGTGCGGGGCGACATCACCCACTGGCCGGATGAACCCGCGATCGAGGTACCAGTGGAACTTGCCTTGTTGCCCACCATCCTGGAGCGCCTGATCGACCAGATGGCCCCGCATTATCGCAGTGCGCCGCGCGAGCTCTACGACGACGCCAGCTGGGTGGGTTTCCGCCTTACCGAACTGTTGCCGCTGGCGCCCGACGAAGCGCAGCACATGCTCGAACTCACCGACCCCACCCAGCGCCTGGCGGAACTGCGCGATATCCTGCCGCGCTTCCAGCGCGACTGACACCTTCCAAAGGACACTCCATGGCCACGCTCGCCGGCAAGACCCTTTTCATCACCGGTGCCTCGCGCGGCATTGGCCTTGCCATCGCGCTGCGCGCAGCGCGCGACGGCGCCAACATCGTGATCGCGGCCAAGAGTGGCGTGCCCAACCCCAAGCTTCCCGGCACCATCCACACCGCCGCGGCCGAGATCGAGGCCGCTGGCGGCAAGGCGCTGGCGCTGCAAGTGGACATCCGCGAGGAAGACCAGGTGCGCGATGCGGTGGCTGCGGCGGTAGAGCACTTCGGCGGCATCGACATCTGCGTGAACAACGCCAGCGCGATCTGGCTCGCCGGCACCGAAGGCACGCCGATGAAGCGCTACGACCTGATGCACCAGGTCAATACCCGCGGCACGTTCATGGTGACCCAGGCCTGCCTGCCGCATCTGCGCAAGGCATCCAATCCCCACGTGCTGATGCTGTCTCCGCCGCCCTCGCTGGACCCGAAGTGGTACGCCCCGCACACGGCCTACACGATTGCCAAGTTCGGCATGAGCCTGTGCGTGCTGGGCATGTCGGCTGAGCTCGCAGGCGTCGGCATTGCGGTGAATGCGCTGTGGCCCAGGACAGTAATTGCTACGGCAGCTATCGGCATGATCGAGGGCATCCGCGCGGAAAACTGCCGGAAACCGGAGATCGTGGCCGATGCCGCGCACGCCATCCTGGTCAGGCCGTCACGCGAAAGCAGCGGCCGCTTCTTCATCGACGATGAAGTACTGGCGGCCGAAGGCGTGCGCGATTTATCGAAATATGCCGTAAAACAAGGCCAAAAGCTCGCGCCGGACCTTTTCCTCGACTAACGCGTTCTCGTCCTTTGCTGAACAAGGTGACAGGAATAGACATCACGGCCTCGGCCGTTAGTCGGATGGCGGGGTTTTTTCCTCCCGAGTAGTTTTCTTCGGGCAGTCCTAAGAAGAAAAATGGCACGGGGCCGGGTTGTTGGGGGCGACGCGGTGGCAGGCGGGATCAAGCCCGCAGCAAGGATCTTCGGGGTAGGTCATGTTGCGCAACGCTAAGCAAGCCTGGGCGGGTGGGCCCCCCACAGGCGTGGACACAGGCCAGCCGTTGTTGCCGCTCGGCGCGAAAGCCGCGCAGGCAGTGATCATTGGATTCAGCCCGGCCATCCGGCTCGTGGCAGACAGCATTACCCGTTTCGCCCATGTGGAGCTTCCGCTGCTGATCACCGGCGAGACCGGTACCGGCAAGGAGCTGGCGGCGCGAAGCCTGCACCAACTTTCGCCCCGTGGCGAGAAGCCCTTCATCGTGGTGAACTGCGGTGCGTTGCCGGCGAACCTGGTGCAGTCGGAATTGTTCGGTCATGAGCGCGGCGCCTTCACCGGCGCCATGGGTCGACGCGTGGGCATGTTCGAGGCAGCCGACGGCGGCACCATCTTCCTGGATGAAATCGGCGACCTTCCGCTGGAAGCGCAAACCAACCTGCTTCGCGTTCTGCAGGAGGGCACCATCGAGCGCATCGGCAATTCGCACAGCACGAAGATCAACGTGCGGGTGCTCGCCGCGACCCACGTCGATCTTGAGAAGGCCGTGGCCGGGGGTCGCTTCCGCGAAGATCTCTTCTACCGGCTGAACGTGCTTCGCTTGCGCATGCCGCCGTTGCGCGAACGCCACGGCGACATCGAATTGCTGGCGCAGCGGTTCCTGGACGAATTCCGCGAAACCTACGCCACGCGTGCGCGCGCCTTCAGCGCCAGTGCGCGCCGGGCGATGGAATCGTTTTCCTGGCCGGGGAATATCCGCGAGTTGATGAACCGCGTGCAGCGCGCGGCGGTGATCGCCGACGACGCGTTGATCACCCACCAGGACCTGGAGCTTAGCGACGGCGATGCTGGCAGCCGCAATGCCACGTTGTGCAATGCGCGCATCCTGGCCGAGCGCGAAGCCATCGTCAGTTGCCTGCGTGAAAGCGCGTTCAACATTTCCGAATGCGCCAGGCGCCTGCGGGTGTCGCGGGTGACGGTGTACCGCTTGTGCAAGAAGCACCAGTTGAGCGTGGACGAACTGCGCTAGGCGAGAGAACGCCCCCCGCCCGCGTGTGCGAAACGGGGGGATTCCCCTCGAGCCGCCCGGACTGGCAGGGTTGCCAGACGGCCGAACTTGCCACGAGACGCCTTCAGGCGAAGGCGTCCTCGTCAATTGCATCGTCATCGCCATTCGCTGCGCCTTTGGTGGGCAGCCGCTCATTGCCCGTGCCCTCGGCACAGGCCTCCAGGTAGCCGGCCGTGGCGGATACCAGCAGTAGCGTGCCGGAGCATTCCCAAAGGCGCAGGTACATGACATCGCCTCCCTTGATCACCCCCATAAACAAGGCAAGCGACATGCCAATTCGGCAAATGCCTTGTTTCAAGCTCTTGCGGCAGAGCGGCGGGCTCGCCTGCCGTTCACGGTGTTGGCAAGGTGTTACGGCCAAAGGACATAGGTGCGGACAAAATGTCTTGCTGCAGGGGTGTCATAGGTGTTGCAGCGTTGATACACAGCTTCCGTTTACACTTCACATCCCACCCACGCCTCTTGGTCGTCCGGAGCCACCGCCATGTCGCAGCATCCCGATCCCGCCACCGACCTCATCGGGCTGGGCAAGCGCTATTGGCTGCCGGTGTACCGCCCGCGTGATGTCGTCCTTGACCACGGCAAGGGCTCGCGCGTGTGGGATACCGAAGGCCGCGACTACATCGATCTGGGCGCCGGCATCGCAGTGAACGCGCTGGGCCACCAGGACGAAGACCTGGTCACCGCGCTTGTGACGCAGGCCGGCAAGCTTTGGCACAGCTCCAACGTGTTCTACACCGAGCCCCCGCTGCGCCTGGCCGAGGAGCTGGTGCAGGCGTCGGGTTTCGCCGAGCGCGTGTTCCTGTGCAATTCCGGCGCCGAAGCCAACGAGGCGGCGATCAAAATGGTACGCAAGTGGGCGGCGTCCGAAGGGCGCCCGGCCGACAAGCGCGTCATCATCACCTTCCGCGGCTCGTTCCACGGACGCACGCTGGCCACGGTCACCGCCACCGCGCAACCGAAGTACCACGAAGGCTACGAGCCGCTGCCCGCTGGCTTCCGCTATCTCGATTTCAACGACGAAGCCGCGCTCGCCGAGGCCTTCGCGCCGGGTGACGTCGCCGCGGTGCTGGTGGAGCCCGTGCAAGGCGAGGGCGGTGTAATGCCGGCCGCACCGGGTTTCCTGAAGAAAGTACGCGAGCTGTGCGACGCGCATGGCGCCCTGGTGGTACTTGATGAAATCCAGTGCGGCATGGGTCGCACCGGTACCTTGTTCGCCCACGTGCAGGATGGCATCACCCCCGACATCGTCACCCTGGCCAAGGCCCTGGGCGCAGGGTTCCCCATCGGAGCGATGCTTGCCGGCCCCAAGGTGGCAGCGGTGATGCAGTTCGGCGCCCACGGCACCACCTTTGGCGGCAATCCGATGGCCGCCGCGGTGGCCCGCGTGGCGCTGGCCAAGCTGTCCTCGCCCGCGGTGCTGCTGAATGTGGAACGCCAGGCCAACGACCTTCGCACGGCGCTGGCCACGCTCAACCACGAGCTCAATCTTTTCGAAGAAGTCCGTGGCCGCGGCCTGATGATCGGCGCGGTGCTGGCCAGCCCCTGGAAGGGCAAGGCGGGCGACATCCTCGATGCCTGCGCCGCCCATGGCCTGTTGCTGTTGCAGGCAGGCCCGGATGTCCTGCGCTTCGTACCGCCGCTCACCATCACCGACGCCGAGCTGAAGGTTGGGATGGAACGCCTGACTGACGCACTGCGCGAGGTTGTTGGGGGTCAGAGTAATAACTCTGACCCCGCTACCGTCGACCCCGTTTCCGCCGCCGGCTCAGCCCAGCCGCACGCCAAGGCGTCGTAATTCGTCTTCGAAGGCGGCCTGCGTGGTGAAGAAGTAACCCTGCAGGCCCGCCACCACGGCGCCGGTCACGTTCTCATCGGCGTCGTCCACGAACAGGATGCGCGAAGGCTCAGCATCCAACGCGCGGGCGCATTGCAGATAGCACTCCGCGTGGGGCTTGATCGCCCCCATCTCAGCCGAGGTCCAGGCACGGCCTTCGAACAGCGGGAACAGGCCCGGCGACACCGTGCGCAGGTGGCGCTGCATCATGAAGCTGTTGTTGGTGAGCAGGCCGATCTTCAGCGTGCCGGAAAGCTCCTCGGCAAGTTTCACCATCGAAGGCCGTACCTGGGTGGCGGCCACGCGCGCATGCAGCCAGGCCTCTTCGCTTAAAGTACGGCCGAAGCCCGCTGAAAGCGCCGCCATATAGGCGTCTACATCCATCGCGCCGGCGTCGGCTTCCCACTCCAGGTTGCTGTTGTACATCACGTCGCGCGCCGTCTCGCGGTCGGTGCCCATGGCCTTGCCCAGTTCGTCCAGGCGGGTGTTGCGCGAGTAGTCGCAGAGCACGCCATCCATGTCGAACAGGATGGCGTCGATGCCCACCGTCATGCCGCAACCGCCGCGTCGGCGAAGGCGCCGCGCGCGGCTTCCAGCGTGGCGGCGATCACGTCATCGGTGTGCATGCTGGACACGAAGCCCGCCTCGAAGGCCGACGGTGCCAGGTACACGCCGCGCTTGAGCATGCCGTGGAAGAAACGGTTGAAGGCCGCCACGTCGGCCGCGGTGGCCTGGGCATAGGTTTCCACCTGCTCACTGGTGAAGAACAGGCCGAACATGCCGCCGATGCGATTCACGCTGAATGGCGTGCCGGTTTCGGCAGCCACCGCCAGCAGGCCATCGGTCAAGAGGCGCGTCTTCGCCGCCAGGTTCTCATGGAAGCCGGGGGCGCTTACCAGTTCCAGCATGGCCAGGCCCGCTGCCATCGCCACCGGGTTACCCGACAGCGTGCCGGCCTGGTAGATCGGGCCCGACGGCGCGATCTGCTGCATGAGGTCTTTCCGGCCGCCGTAGGCACCCACCGGCATGCCGCCGCCGATCACCTTGCCGAAGGTGGTGAGGTCCGGGGTGATGCCGTAATGCGCCTGGGCGCCACCCAGGGCCACGCGGAAGCCCGTCATCACCTCGTCGAAGATCAGGATCACGCCCGAGGCCGTGCACAGCTCACGCAGCAGCTGCAGGTAGCCCTCGCGCGGCAGGATGCAATTCATGTTGCCGGCGACCGGCTCGATGATCAGGCCGGCGATCTCGTGCCCGCGGCTGGCGAACAGCTCGCGTGCGGCATCGAAGTCGTTATAGGGCAGGGTAAGGGTGAGGTCCGCCGCGGCCTTGGGCACGCCGGGCGAGGTGGGCACGCCGAAGGTGAGCGCGCCGGAGCCCGCCTTCACCAGGAAGCTGTCGCCGTGGCCGTGGTAGCAGCCTTCGAACTTCACGATCAGGTTGCGGCCGGTGGCACCTCGCGCCAGGCGGATCGCCGACATCGTGGCTTCGGTGCCGGAGTTCACCATGCGCACCATCTCGATCGACGGCACCAGCTGCACGATGGTCTCGGCCATGGTGACTTCCGCGGCACAGGGCGTGCCGTAGGAAAGACCATGGCCAATGGCGCGGGCCACCGCCTCGCGCACGTGGGGATGGTTATGCCCGGCCACCATCGGACCCCACGAGCCGACGTAGTCGATGTAGCGATTGCCTTCCACGTCCCACAGGAACGCGCCGTCGGCGCGGGCGGTGAAGAAGGGCTCCCCGCCTACCGAACGGAATGCGCGCACGGGCGAATTCACCCCGCCGGGCATCAAGGCCTGGGCGCGCTGGAAAAGATCGTGGTTGGAAGTCATGCAAGTCCTTCGAACAGGGCGGCGAAGTCGTGCGCGGTTTTTTCGGGGTCGTCGGCGGAAAACACGGCCGACACCACGGCCAGGTACTGGGCGCCGGCATCGATCAGGGAAATCCCATTGTCGAGGGTGATGCCGCCGATCGCTACCCGGGCCACGCCCAGTGCGGCGGCCTGCCGCAGGGTCTCAAGCCGTGCGCGGCCGGCATGGGGCTTGGTCGGGGAAGGGAAGAACGCCCCGAACGAGACGTAATCGGCGCCGGCGGCGGTCACCGTGCGGGCGTGTTCGATCGAATCGTGGCAGGACACCCCGATGATGGCGCCGGGCCCCAGGGCATCGCGCGCTTCAGCGACATCGCTTTCGAAGTCCAGGTGCACGCCGGCCTCCGCGGCCGCGGCCAGGGCAATGTCGCCATAGACGAGGAAAGGCACCTGATAGCGCCGGCACAGGGCGGCAAGGGCCTGTGCCTCGGACAGCCGCCGCGGGTCGTCGGTGGTCTCATCCCGGTACTGAAGCATGGTGGCGCCGCCGTGCAGCACGTGTTCGCACACCTCCACGAGATCCGGCCGGGGCCCGTCAGTGATGGCGTACAGGCCGCCGCGGCGCAAGGCGGGGTGGATGGACGGGACGGCTGGCATGGGCGGATGGGCCTTGGCGGGTGCGGAAGCCGCACATCGTACCTCGCGCCGCTTATGCCAAAATGCCACTTTCCCCTCGTTACCTTGCTACCGAAATGAGCCAGACCAGCCCCGATTCCCGCCCCATGCGCAAATGGATGTGCGTCGTCTGCGGCTTCATCTACGACGAGGCCGAAGGACTCCCCGATGAAGGCCTGGAGCCCGGTACCCGCTGGGAAGACATCCCCGATACCTGGACCTGCCCGGACTGTGGTGTCACCAAGGACGACTTCGAAATGGTGGAATTCGACTAATCAGGCGTCCATTTTACGTTTGTCATAGTTTTTCCTCATAACTTCCTCACCCGTGCTTCTTCAGGATGCTTCCATCGATACCGTGGCCCATCGGCCGCAGCGACAGGGAGCTCGAAGATGCAGCGTTTCGTACCGTTCGAAGACCAGTGGGAACAGCTCGGCCTGGCGGCCGAATCAGGCCTGATTCCCTTCCAGCTTGGACTGCCCTGCGCACACCAGCTGGCCTGTAACGAAATCGAGTTCGAAATCCTGCCGAACGAGCCCATGATGGCCGTCGGCTAAGCCCCCCCATGACGGGGTCAGAGTTATAACTCTGACCCCCAACTCCGCAGCCCTTCCGCTGCGATGACACGTCCGCCGCCACGTCAGCGCGGCTTGCCGAAAAAGTGCTTGTTTTGCAGCGTTTCGGGCAGGGTGTGAAAAATATCCGTCACAACCTCTTCCCACCCGGCACACGCCGCGCTATTCTTCTCCTCCGCCGCGATGAAAGCCCTCCGCTGCGGACCTTCCTGACGTCACCCAACACCTCGAAATAAAGCTTCACAAAGGGTGTTGACGGACTCTGAAAGCGATGTAGAATGGGCGGCTCACCTCGGACGAAACGTCCTTGGGAACCGGTTGAAAAGACCGGTTCGGCGAAACGATCTTTGACAGTGTGCGCAGGTGAATTGTGTGGGCGTCTTGCCTG
>NZ_DATHFX010000218.1:0-17190 GCF_035317885.1 Pinirhizobacter sp. | reverse complement strand
CCTCGAGGGCACGGTCGGCGAAGTAGTTCATGGCCGCGGCGTGACGATGCAGATCAAGCGACTCACGGCGAATCCGGGTACGCGCTTCGATGTCGTTGAGCAGACACCGCTGACCACCATCGGCCACCTGCAGACGGACGTCGTGGCGCTGGAGCAAGGCACCGACTCGGGCATCATCGGCCTGACCTACAACAACGCCGACCCCGTGCTTGCGCAGCAGGTGCTGGCGCATATCACCACGGCCTACGTTCGCCAGAATGTCGAGCGCAACTCCGCCGAGGCCGCCAGCCAGCTGCAGTTCGTCAGGGACCAGTTGCCCAAGGTGCGCCAGGACCTGGACAAGGCGCAGGACGCGATGAACAGGTTCCAGACCCAGACCCACTCGGTCGACCTCAGCATGCAGACCAAGGGCCTGCTTGACCAGATCGTGGCGGTGGAGACCAACCTGCAGCAGTTGCACCTGCAGGAAGCGGACATCGATCGGCGCTTTACCCACGATCATCCGGCCTACAAGGCGTTGCAGCAGCAGATGGGCCAGCTGCAGGCGCAAAAGGACCAGATGCAGAAGCAGGTTGGCAGCCTGCCCGACACCCAGCAGCAACTTCTCAAGATCAACCGCGACGTGCAGGTCACCAGCAATACCTACACGAGCCTGCTCAACCAGGCACAACAACTGGATATCGCCCGTGCCGGCACTGTCGGCAACGTCCGCATCGTCGACACGTCCGCCGTGGACAACACCCAGCCGGTACAGCCGCGCAAGATCCTGATCATCGTCATCGCCACCTTCCTGGGCGGCTTCGTGGCGCTGGCTTTCGTCTTCCTGAAGCAGATCCTCAACCGCGGCATCGAGGACCCCTCGATCATCGAGGACCTCGACCTGCCGGTCTACGCCTCGGTTCCCTTGAGTTCCAGCCAGCATTCCCGCTCGTTCAACGGGCACCGACATGGCCGCGGTCCCCTGCTTGCGATGACGGATCCAGCGGACCTCGCGGTGGAGGCCATCCGCAGCCTGCGCACCAGCCTGCATTTCGCCCGGCTCGAGGCAAAGAACAACGTCCTGATGATCACCGGCTCCAGCCCCAACGCCGGCAAGACCTTCATCTCGGCGAACCTTGCCGCGGTGATCGCACAGGCAGGCCAGCGTGTGTTGCTGGTCGATGGCGACATGCGCCGCGGCACCCTGCATCATCTGTTGGGAATCAAGCCTCCCCACGGTCTTTCGGACGTGCTGGTAGGCGGTGCGGAGCTTGCGCAGGTGCTGCAGCAGGGCCCTTTGCCGAACGTCGATTTCATCAGCCGCGGACGGGTGCCACCCAATCCGTCGGAGCTTCTGATGCATGAGAATTTCACCAAGTTCATCGCCAACGTGGTGGCGGCCTACGACCTCGTCATCATCGATACCCCGCCGATCCTCGCCGTCACCGACGCCGCCGTGATCGGCCACCACGCCGGCACCAGCCTGCTGGTCGCCCGTTTTGGCCTGAACAAGGCGCGTGAGCTGGCCCTGGCGAAACAACGCTTCGAACACAACGGAGTGGAACTGAAGGGTGCGATCTTCAACGCGGTGGAGCGTCGTTCGTCGGGCTATTCCACTTATGCCTACTACAAGTACAAGGCCGACCCGGCCTGAACCGCCTCCCTGGGCAAGGGGCACTGCATGAATCGAGCACCATGGCGCGCATCCTGATCGTCGGCAACCATACCTGCGGCAACCGCGGCGACTGCGCCATCCTGCGCGGCCTGCTGCAGTGCCTGGAAGACGTTTTGCCGGAAAGCCGGATCGACGTCACCAGCCGCTTTCCCACCAGTTCGCAGTACCTGCTGGGCCGCGCGCTGCTGCCCGATGTGCTGAACCGCTATTACCAGGACGCGGGAAAACAGCGCCTGGGCTCGGTACGTTCGCGGCTGCTCAGAAGGCTGGTACCAAGATTGCTGCACGGTCACTTGCGAAGACGCTGGTGGAGCCGCTGGCTGAAACTGCCGCGGCATCACCGCCAATACATCGATTCGCTCAAGGAATACGACCTGGTGATCCAGGTGGGTGGTTCATTCTTCGTCGATCTTTACGGTGCCACCCAGTACGACCAGGTCAGCTGCGCCCTGCTCGCGGAACGGCCAACCTATCTGATCGGCCACAGCGTGGGCCCGTTCAACCACGCGTTCTTCCGCAAGGTATCGCAGGACGTGATGCAGCGGGTGAACGCACTTGCCCTGCGTGAAGAAGTAAGCGCACACCACATGGCTGATGGCGGAATCCCGCAGGACAAGGTGCGCTGGACATCCGACACGGCGTGGCTGGTGCATCCGGGGACGCCCACGACGGTCGACACCGCGCAGCCGACGGTGGCGGTGACGTTCCGTGAATTGGCGCCGTTCGACAAGCGCCTTGGCGTGACCCAGGAACAGTACGAAACCGCCTTCGCCGAACTCCTCGATGCGGTGATCGAGGCCGGCTACCGGGTCGCTGCATTTTCTACCTGCACGGCGATCGACGGTTACCCCAAGGACGATCGCATGATCGCGCTCAAGGTCGGGGCACGGTTGCGCCATCCGGAAAGCTTCCATGTCGAGATGAACGAACTCAACGACATCGAGCTCGGACACCGTCTGGGCGCCTGCGTCCTGACCATCGGTACCCGCCTGCACAGCGCGATCATCTCCATGAACTTCGGCACGCCTTCGGTGGCGCTCAATTACGAGCACAAGTCCGAGGGCATCATGAAAAGGCTCGGCGTGGACGACCTGGCGGTGCCGGTACCGTCGTTGCTGGACGGCAGCTTACGCCGCAAGGTACTGGCCCTGCTCCAGGACGACACGCTGCGCGCAAGGGTGGCGACGGCGGTTGCGCGCGAGAAAGCCTTCGCCCGGGAGTCCCTGCTCGCCACGCTTGCGATCGGGCCATGACCGTGCCGATCCTGTTCGTCCTTCCCGAATTCCCCCGGTACTCCGAGACGTTCGTCATCGATCAGATCGTGGGTCTGCTCGACCGCGGCTTCGATGTGCGCATCCTGGCGATCAGCCGGGGTCCGGCGCCCAAGGCCGGTGACATCGTGGCTACGCGCGGATTGATGGACCGCGCCACCTTCATCTTCGATCATTCGGCAAGCGGGGCGGCAAGCTGGCAAATCCTGCTGGGACGCCTGCGCCAGGTATTGCCTGGCCTGCCCCACGCCCGGGTGCGAAGGGCGTTGTCCGTGCGGCGTTACGGCCATAACGCGAAAACGCTGGTGCTTGCCGGCGCGGTACGGCGATTGCGACAGCCGCTCAAGGCGCGGGCGATCATTGCGCACTTCGGGCCGACCGGTGTATTGGCCGCGAACCTGCGCGCGCTGGGTTTGCTCGACGGTCCGCTCTATACGGTGTTCCACGGTTACGACCTTTCCCGCCATAGCGTGCTGGCGCGGCATGGCGGCGACTACCAGCGATTGTTCGCCAGCGGCGAACGGATGCTCCCCATCAGCACGCTCTGGGAAAGCAAGCTCCAGGCATTGGGATGCAAGCCTGAGAAGATCCAGGTGCACCGGATGGGCGTGGACCTGGACAGCTTCCGTTTCCAGCCGCCGAAGGACACCACACCATCCAAAGAGCGCCCATTACGCGTGGTCTGCGTGGCGCGCCTGGTCGAGAAGAAAGGCGTGATCTACCTGTGCCAGGCCGTGGCCCAACTGGCGCAAAGTCGGATCCCGGTGGAGCTTGAAGTCATTGGAGACGGCCCGCTGCAACAGGAGCTGGAACAGTTCGTCGCCGGGCAGGATCTGGGCCGACGGATTGCCATCCGTGGGCGGCGCGACAAGGCGTACGTGCAGGCAGCGCTCGGTCGCGCCGATGTATTTGCCCTGCCCAGCGTAACGGCGGCCGATGGCGACCAGGAAGGCATCCCCGTGTCGCTGATGGAGGCCATGGCAAGCGGCGTGCCTTGCCTGTCCACCGTGCACAGCGGTATTCCCGAGTTGATCGACGACGGTCGATCAGGCTGGCTGGTGCCCGAACGCGACGTCGCTGCCCTGGCCGACAAGCTGGCCCGCATCCAGCGTGGCGACTTCGACCTGCCTGCGATCGCGCGATGCGCGCGGGCCACGGTGGAAACGCATTTCAACCAGAGCCGGTTGCACGACCAGCTCGCCGCCCAGCTCACCTAGGAAGATATCGCAGATGATCTCCGCCAGACGCGATGCCTTCTGGACTGCCGGGTCGGCCATGGTGAGTGCGGCGAGCCAGCTGCTTCAGATTGCGGTACTTGCCCACCATGTCGATGCCCACTTGCTAGGTGCGCTGGCGATCGTCAACGTGGTCAACGCGATCGCCATGCTGTTGCAGGACATGGGCCTGAGCAGCTACCTGATCCATCGACAGGACATCAGCCGTCCGGAGCGCACGTCGCTGTTCATCATCAGCGTGGGGCTCGGCCTTACCTCGGCGCTGGTACTGTTCGGGATCTCCTACGGTGTTGGCTACTTCTATGGCTCGGATGTACTGGGCCACTTGCTCCGGCTATCCACCGTCAATTTCGTGCTGCTGGGGCTGGCGGCGCAATACCAGGCCAGCCTGATCAAGTCGTTCCAGCTGCCCAGGCTCGCGCGCATCGAGATGGTCGGCCGGATATCCGGCCTGGCCACACTGCTGGTGCTGGTTTTCGCCTACGGCGCCTCGATCGAGGCGGCGGTGTACGCGATGATCGTCAACAGCCTGGTGCGCCTGCTTTGTTTCGTCGCCGTTGCCGAGCGCGACTGGCACCCTGGCCGTGGTTTCGATCGCGGCATTATCCGCCAGGCGCTCAGCTACGGCGCATTCCAGCTTGGATCACAGGTAATCAACCAGCTGCGTAGCCAGGCCGACCAGATCATCCTGGGCAAATTCTTAGGGTTGGCCTCGCTCGGCGTATATTCCCTGGCCAAGGAACTGGTGCTTCAACCGACCAAGCTGATCATGCCGGTGGTACAGCGACTCGCCCTGCCGAGGCTCGCCATGCGCCAGAACGACCGGCAAGCGATGCGCCAGATCTACCTGACGGGCCTTCGCGCGGTGTCGATCTTCAGCGCCAGCGTGTTCATCATGCTAGGCGTATTCGCGCCGCCGGCGGTGACGATCCTTTATGGCCATCGCTACACCGGCGTGTCGGAACTCATCCCGTTGATGCTGCTGTTCGGCATGCTGCGTCCGCTCGGCTCGCTGATCGGCGCACTGAGCCAGAGCCTGGGCCGCTCGGACATCGAGTTCGGTTGGAACATAAGGATCTGCGGCATCACCTTGCTGGTGGCCGTGGCCGGCGCGTTGTCGCGCTCGCTCGAGGTCATGGCGGTGGCGCTGGCGGCCAGCCAGGTACTGGCCACGGTGCTGTCGTATTACTTCTTCTCCTCGAAGATCATCAGCCTTACCGCGCGCGAGTTCTTCAGCGCCTGGACGGTGGAAAGCTTCGCACCCTATGCCTTCCTGATGCTGGCCGTGGCCCTGTATCCGGCGGACGACTGGAAGGCAAGCGTGGTGCGCCTGGCCCTGGTGACGCCGCCGCTGCTTTGGGTCATCTGGCGGGGCCGGCATGTGTTCTTCAAACAACAAGCCGATCCGGTGGCCGTCTGAGATGAACGCGCAATCGAACCTGGTGAGCGTCTACATTCCCACCCGTAACCGGTCGGCGCTGCTGCGGCGGGCGGTCGACTCGGTGTTGGCGCAGGACTATTCCGAGATCGAGGTGCTGATCTGCGACGAGGCATCCACCGACGATACCGCGGACGTCGTGGCAGGCTACGTCCGCCGCTATCCCGGCAAGTTCACCTATCTGCGCAACGACACACCTCAGGGAGCGTGCCGTGCCCGGAATCGTTGCATCGAGCAGGCTGTGGGCACCTACGTCACCGGGCTTGACGACGACGACGTGTTCCACCCACAGCGGATCAGCTGCCTGGTGGATATCTATCGCCGCCACTCGCCATCGTTTGCCTGCAGCCGCTTCAAGTACTTCCAGGCGCCTGCCCAGATCGCATCGTTGCTCGGACGGCAGTACGGCGACGCAGAGCTTGGCAGGGTCGATACCATCACCCTGCCCGCACTGCTGTACGCGAACCTCGCCGGCAACCAGGTGCTGACCGAGCTGTCGCGGATGCGCGCGCTTGGCGGTTTCGACGAATCGATGCCATCGTGGCAGGACTACGACATGTGGGTACGCCTGGTTGATCGTTACGGCGCGGCCGTGCGCACGCGTCCTATGCTTTCCTTCGTCGACGACGACCGTTCGCGCGCGCGGATCCGCAACTCGAGCAAGCGCGCCGAAGGAAGCGAGCGCTTCATCGCCAAGCACGCTGGGCTGATGAGCGCCGACCAGCAGCGCAACCACCGGAATATCCAGTATGTGATGAACCGGCAGAGGCCTCCGCTGGCCGAGATCGCCCGCAACATATCGTTCGGTGGCTACAAATCGACCGTGAAAGTCCTGCTGCATAAATTCTTCGGCGTGGCGATCGGCTGATGGCGAAGTCGATGCCCGCCGCCAGGTTTACCAGCCATGCCGCGCAGGCATGCGCCGGAGCGTTCCCATGGTGATCAACAGGACACGCGCTGCCGCCATCGTGCTGATGGCCATGCTCTTCGTGCAAATACCCCTGACGCACAGCACCGCCAGCAAGTCGCACATCAACGTCTATCACATCCTGCTGCTGTTGATGCCGATGCTTTACATCCCGGCAGTGCGTTACCTGAAGTTCAACCCGGCGACCGCGTTCCTGGCCGTGATGGTGGTGACGTCACTGGCGGCGGCCGCCACTTACGGCGGAGGCCTTCGCTCCACCCTCATCGTGTTCGCCGCGACGTCCTATTTCCTCGGCGTGGTGTTCGGGCGAAAGCTGCATGACGTGGAGCTGCGCAAGATCTTCATCTGGATGCTCGGCTGCTGCATCGTCTTCCTGATCGTGCGCGATGCCATCTACGCGGGCCAGCTTGGCGCGGTCTATGCGCGCAGCGAAACCGCATCGAGCATTCTTTACATGTCCACGGGCGGACGCAACATCGAGGCAAGCCTCCTGGCATTGCTCTCGATCCTCCTGCTCGGCACCCGCGTCTATCCAATCGCGGCTTTCATCGCCTTGATGACCAGCGCCACCATGCTTTCCCGCGCGGGCCTGGTGGGCGTCGCGATATCGATCGGCATTGCGGCCTATCGCACGCGCAAGACGCGCTTCTACTACCTGTACAGCTTCCTGGCGATGGCGATGGTCGTGCTGGTGGTCGGGATGGTGTTGTCGTCGGTGATCGACATCCCGGTACTGGACCGTTTCAACCTGCAGGCCGAGACGAACCTGGAACACAAGAATGTCGGCCGGCTCGCCTTGTGGACCAGCGCCGGCACCGCCTTGAAGCAGAACATCCTCGGCTACGGCGTGGGCAACGGCGTGCCGCTGATGGAACAGATCTCCGGCATCACCTTCGTCGAGAACAACGTCCACAACATCTACCTGCAGTTCCTCCTCGAGGGGGGCGTGCAGTCGCTGCTGCTCTTCCTGGTGGTGGCGGCGCACATCGTGCTCTGTCCGGCCGAGGGCCAGCAACGCAACATCAAGGCCTTCCTGGTGTGCTACCTGATGCTGGCCTTCATCGAGTTCAGCGGATACGAAGCGTACTTCTGGTTCTTCGTCGGGATGTTCTATGCGCGCAACGATATGCGTGTCACCCAGCTGAAGCTCGATGCCGCCGCGCGGGACAGGATAAGACGGAACAAGTGGCGGAAATTACCGGCCCCTGCACCCAGCCAGGACCCTGCCCATGCTTGACGACTTCCGCGCCGATGTCCGCCGTCTCAAGTCGCTCCCCGGCTTTCGCGGCATGCTCTGGTGGATGCTCGACCAGTCCTTCTGGGTGATCTTCAGTTACCGGTTGATCGCCACCAGCCGCGGCACCTGGCTGCACGCGCCGCTGCGCGTGCTGGAGAAGGTCGCCGAATTCGTCTTCAAGTGTTACCTGCCAACCACGGCCACGATCGGCCCGGGGCTGGTGATCTACCACGCCTTCGGCGTGATCGTGAATGGCAAGACCACGATCGGTGCCAATTGCACGCTGTATGCGCGCGTGTGCATCGGCAATCGCTGGCCTGGCGACGGCACGCCGGTGATCGGCGACAACGTCACCATCGGCACCGGCGCCTGCATCTTCGGCCCGGTGGTGATTCCCGACAATACCGTGGTGAAAGCCAATGAGGTCATTACTCCCTCCTCGCTGCGTGACAGCGCCCAACCCCCTGGAGACCCGTCATGAGCGCGGTAGTTGTGAGGTTGTCGATCATCATCATTACCTGGAACGAGCGGGAGAACCTCGAGCGCTGCCTGCTTTCGTTGATGGACAAGGTCGATTTCAGCCGCGACGAGGTGATCGTGGTCGACAACGGCTCGCAGGACGGCAGCGCCGAATTCGTCGCCACCCTGCCCCAGATCCGATATTTCCCCCTGGAGCGTAATTTCGGCGTGGGTCCGGCCCGCAACCGCGGCCTGTTCCTGTCGCGCGGCAGGTACTGCATGACGCTGGACAACGACACCATTTTCCTCACCCAGGATCCGGGCACGATCGTCGAGGACTTCTTCAAGGCACATCCCGACGCCGGGGTGGTCGGCTTCCAGTTGCTCAACGTCGATCGCAGCCGGCAGGATTCAACCCGGCGCTTCCCGCGCTTCTACCAGCCGATCGCCGCGCGCATTCCCGTGAGCCGCAAGCTGGGTTTCGTGAAAAGGGAGCTGGAGCGGCACCTGATGCTCGACACACCGTTCGACGACGGCAACGATCCGCTCGAGGTGGACTACGTGCTTGGTGCCAACCAGACCTTCACCAAGGATGTCGCGGCCCGGCTCATGGGCTATGACGAGCGGATCTTCTTCGGGCCGGAAGACGCCGAGTTCTGCGTGCGCACCCACAAGCTTGGCCTGCGCAACTACTACTGCCAGAAAATTTCCATCGTGCACGACTACAAGCGGCGCACGCGCAAGTTCTCGAAGCTGGCCATCAAACACCTCGCCGGATTCGCCTACATGCTGAGGAAGCACGGAGGCGTCTATCGCTACTCATTGAGCGAACGGCGTTGAATCGGGAGAACCACCATGCATCGTCGGACCTTTATCGTCCAATCGCTGTGGGGCATTGGCGCCCTCGCAGCCCTGCCCTTGCACAACGCCCGTGCCGCCGCGGCCGGCAAGCACTATTACCTGGACAGCACTGCCGGTAACGACGCCCACGACGGAAGCAGCCAGGCGCAGGCCTGGCGCAGCCTCGACAGGCTCAACAAAGCCAAGTTCGGCCCCGGCGACCAGGTTCTCTTCAAGCGCGGCGGCGACTTCCCCGGGATGTTCCAGCCGAAGGGCTCAGGAGCTGCCGGCGCGCCGATCGTGGTCGATGCCTACGGCAGTGGTGCGCTGCCCCACCTGCATGCCGACGGCCGCGGCCCGTCCACGGTGCGCCTGCAGAATCTCGAGTACTGGACGCTGCGCAATATTGAGATCTCCAACCAGGGGCCGCAAGCCGGCCCGCGGCGCACCGGTGTACACCTGTTCCACCAGGACTTTGGCATCGTCAACGGCATCGTGCTGCAAGGCCTGCACATCCACGACGTCAACGGCGTGGCGATCAAGCAGCAGGGCGGCGGCAGCGCGATCCTGGTGGAGGCCTCGGGCAAGACCCGGGCCACGCGCTACCAGGGCCTGACCATCGCCGACAACACGATCGAGCGCAGCCAGCGCGACGGCATCCTGTTCCTGGGCGCAGGCAACCGCACCGGGGGCCTTGCCACGGGTGTCGTGGTGCGCGGCAATCGCATCAGCGAGGTCCCCGGGGACTGCATCCTGGTCAAGGGCTGCGACGGGGCCCTGGTGGAACACAATACGGTGAGCCGCTGCGGCGCCTTGCCGCGAGGCGAAGCCGCCGCCGGCATATGGCCGTTCGATTGCGACAACACCATGGTGCAATACAACGAAGTAAGCGATCACAAGGCTTTTGCCGATGGCCAGGGCTACGATTCGGATTTCCGATGCCGGAACACGGTGATCCAGTACAACTATAGCCATGACAACATCGGCGGCATGGCACTGGTATGCAACGACGGCCGCAGCGGCGGTGATATCGGCAACACCGGCACCATCGTGCGCTTCAACGTGAGCATCAACGACGCCCTGCGCAAGACCGACAGCGCCTCGCTGCGCATCTCAGGGCCGGTGGACGGTAGCCAGATCTACAACAACATCATCATCATTCCGGAAAAGCCCCTGGCCGGCTCCCAGGTCACCGTATTCAAGGCCACCAGCTGGAAAGGGGTTCCCAACAGCACGGCCATCCACGACAACATCGTGGTGTCGCCGCAATCCCCCGGCGTGGACATGCAGCTTGCCACGCGAACCCAAATGGGAGAGAACCGCATCTACGCCAGCAACGATCGGGAACCTGCCGCGCGCGCGAACGTAGAGATGCTCGACCGCTTCAAGCAACACCGCCCCTCGCTCGCGCAAGTCAACGCCCTGGTGAAGTCTTGTTTCGCCGGCGGGAAGCCCGTGCCCAATGCCCTTGAACTCATCGCCAAGGTGACTTAGCCGGCGCGTGGGGAGGAAGGCGGTTAGTTGTAGGGCGAGCGGGACACCGCGGCAAGCGACACGCCATGGGCAGCCCCGCTCTGCATTCGGCCACCTCAGGGGCTCGACGGGAGCCGCCGGGTGTCACCCTGGGAACGCTTCCGCAGGAGGGCGAAGCCCGACGAGGACTTAGTGACCGGGGTGACACCCGGCGGCTCCCGCGCCTCGAACGCTGCGGGACTTAGTAGCTGGGAGTGGCTGCAATCTTGCGGCGCACCGCCAGTGCCTCGATCAGGCGCTTGCCCAGGGCCTGCCCGGGCACTTCCACCAAGCGATAGGTCACGCTCGATACCAGCACCGTACCCGCCAGGGCGAGCAACACCGTGGCAACAAAGTACAGGTCGGGGTTCAGGTGATCGCCTGCGTGGACCTTCGCCAGGAGCTTGCGCGCCACCTGCAGCATGAAGAAGTGCGTGAGGTAACCGCTGAAGCTGATCTTGCCGATGTGCTGCAACGGCCGGTTGACCAGCCAGCGATAAGGCCGCCAGTACAGGCACAACGCCAGCAGGGCGAACGCGCCGCCATACAGGAACACGGCGCGTGGATCGTCCAGCCATTGCGGTGCCACCAGCAGCACGGCCACGGCCAGTATGAACAGACACGCATTCAGGCCGCGCCCGGCTTGCCTGAAGAACGTAGTCAGCCGCCCCGCCTGGCCGAACATCACGAAGTAGGCGCAGATGCCGAACAGGAAGATCGGCAGTTGGTTGGGCAACCAGACGAACACAAAGCGTTCCCACAAATCGGCATCGCCGATCGGCGGGTGTTGTATCAACAGTGGCCATCCCCCCACGGCCAGCACCAGGCACAACATGAGTGCCGTGAGTGCACGGGGGAAATCCTTGAGCGCCAGGAATACCAGCGGGAAGACGATGTAGAACGACATCTCCACGCCGATCGACCATCCGCCAGGCACCACGTCATTGGCGCCCAGCAGCCAGGAAGGGCTCCAGCCATTGGTGAAACTCAGCGTGCCAAGCACCGTACCCAGCGGCGGGAACGCCTGGCCCTTGAGCAAGGCCGGTGCCACGCAGTAGACGCCGAAAGCCAGGTAAAACATCGGCGCAATACGGAAGAACCGGCGCAGGTAGAAATTCAGCCACTCGTTGCGCTCGCTGGCGCGCTTGCCGGCTGAAAGGAACAAGGTCAAGGCGCTGACCACGAAGAAAAGCTGCACGCCGCGGGCACCCTGCACCGCATAACGGCTAAGCCATGGCGACATCTGCGCCTGGTGGCCCATGGCCTGGTAGATCTCCACGTTCCGCTGCGCATGGCTTATCAGCACACCGATGATCGCGATGCCGCGCAACGCGTCGATGAAATCGAGCTGGACCTTTGGCCGGGCCTGCATGATCAACGCCAGTTGGGCTCCAGGTGCCACTGCCAGGCACTGGCGAGAATCTCATCGAGGCTCGCCATGGACGGCCTCCAGCCAAGGCGCTGGCGCGCCTGCAGGCTCGACGCCACCAGCGTTGCCGGATCGCCCGGGCGCCGGGGCGCGATGGCGTGCGGTACCGGGCGGCCCGTCACCCGCTCGGCGGCGGCAATCACTTCGCGCACGCTGAAGCCTTCGCCATTGCCCAGGTTGAAGGTGAATGCGCCCTCGTTCCCCGCAAGGTATTCGATCGCCAGCAGGTGTGCCGACGCGAGGTCGTTCACGTGGATGTAATCGCGCACACATGTCCCGTCTCGGGTGTTGTAGTCGTCCCCGAACACCTTCAATGCCGTACCCTGCCCCAGCACCGCTTTGAGCACATTGGGAATAAGGTGCGTTTCAGGTTCATGCGCCTCCCCGATCGAGGCCGACGGATCCGCACCGGCGGCATTGAAGTAGCGCAATGCGACCGAACGCAGGCCGTAGGCCACGAAGGCATCGGCGAGCACCCGCTCGATCATCAGTTTGCTTTGGCCGTACGGATTGATCGGTTCGGTGGGGTGTGTCTCATCGATGGCATCGGCCTGCGGGTGGCCGAACACGGCGGCGGTGGAGGAGAACACCAGCCGATCCACACGGGCGTCGCGCATTGCGCCCAGCAGTACCAGCGTGTTGGCCACGTTGTTGCCGTAATAAAGGTAGGGATCGATGACGGACTCGCCGACAAGCGAGCGAGCGCAAAAATGAATGACCGCATCGAAGCGATGCACCGCGAACAACCGCGATAGCCGCGCCGCGTCACCGATATCCCCGTGGACAAAGGGTACTTCCGGCGGCACCGCCTCCCGATGTCCGGTGGACAGGTCGTCAAAAACGACCACTTCATGCTGGCTTGCAACCAGGTAACGCACCATGTGCGAACCGACGTACCCTGCCCCGCCACAGATCAGAACCTTCAAGCGATACCCCAGTTCACGGTAGTGAATTCGATTGCAATGAACCAACGTTTCCCTATCTGGGTTCCTCGCCCACGGGTTCGGCCGTGGCAAGCGGTGCCTCGGGCACCTGCAAAATAGACGACGCCTTCCCCTCGCTGTGGACGAATCCCTTGAAGATCGTCAGGAAGATGATGCGAAGGTCGAATCCAAGCGACCAATGGTTGATGTAATAGATGTCGTGCTCGATACGCTTGACCAGGTCGGTATCACCGCGCCAGCCATTGATCTGCGCCCAGCCGGTGATGCCTGCCTTGACCAGGTGCTTGTGCATGTAGCCGTTGATCTGGCTCTTGAACTTCTCGACGAACATGGGACGTTCAGGGCGCGGGCCCACGATGGACATGTCGCCGCGCAGCACGTTGATGAACTGGGGCAACTCATCCAGGCTGGTCTGCCGGATGAAGCGCCCGAAACGCGTGGTGGTCTTGGTCTGCGCACTGCCCCACTGCACCGTCTTGCCCTTCTCCATGTCCACCGGCATGGAGCGGAACTTCAGCATTTCGAATTCCTTGCCATCAAGCCCCACGCGGTGCTGGCGATACAGCACCGGCCCGGGACTGGAAAGCTTCACACCCAGGGCCAGCAATAACATCACCGGGCTGATCATGAGCAGGATCAAACCCGCGATCACGCGGTCCTCGAAGGCCTTGAGGATCCACGCATGGCCGAGCAAGGGGCTTTCGCGAAGGGTGACGACAGGCACCCCTGCGCAGTCTTCCATTCGATGGTTGATCAACTTCCGCCCCAGCATGTCGGGAACGAACTTCACCGACATCACGTGCTCGTCCATGCGATCAAGCACGTAGCTGATGGCGCGGTTTGCACTAACCGGCAGCGCCAGCAGTACCTGGTCCCACTCGCCGCGGCCAAGGATCTCCTCGATGTTCGTGAGCGAACCGGCGCTGGGAACACCCGGGGGAACGGCAAGGTCGTAAGGGGTTTTGACGTAGGCGGTGATCTTCATGCCAAGGCCGAGGTTGGCCTCGGCTTCGCGAGCCATGTGGATGCCTGCATCGGTGGCGCCGATCAGGAGGCAGCGTTGCATGCCGACGCCGCGACGACGCAGGTCCTGCAATGCCACCACGGCAAGCTGTCGAACGAACGCGAGGAATGCCAGCCCGAGGAAGAACGTAAGCGAGACCCAGCCGCGTGAGTACAACTCGCTCGCCTTGAGCAGATACGCTAGCGCGATCATGGTCGCGAAGGCCATCGTCCAAGCTGCTGCAATGCAGCAGTATTGGCTTACCGGGCGCTCGCCAAGGGGCTGGTCGTAGACCTTCAGGACGACCGAAGCCGCCATCGTCGTGATCACCAGGAAGAGCAGCGCGACGCCGTAGACGCCATTCATCCGCATGGTGTCGAAGCGGACGAAATAAGCCAGGTAGCCCGCTGCCAACACGCAAAGTGGATCGCTCACGCGGAGCTCGAGATCCAGTAACGCGTTGAATTTTGTCAATTGCATGACAGGTGCCTCGTGCCAGCTTGCCAACACCGGCGGTGCCGGCGTGTCCAGGTACGTGCCCCCCGTAGAGCCGGTGCGTCCCATCCGAGGGGCACAACCGAAGCCCAACACGTTTCGACCGAAACCAATTCAAACCGGCTTCGACCTGCAATGTGTTCGCGTTTTCTACTTGCGATGATGCATGTTGCGCCGCGACGAAAAAAGCATCAATCCGTCAACCGAGAATTTGCGGGGCGTATCACAAAAACAGTGCAAAATCGCCGTTGTTCAGCTGGTTTACTTGACCATCGACGATCGTTGGCAGTGAATAGAACATGCGCTGCGTGTTGCTGAACGCATTCATGCGCGTGTTGTTCATCGAATCTTTCATCGCCTGGAGAAACCGACAGTGAGACGCTTATTCCTTGCAAGCATAGTTCTTGCCGCGAGTGTCGCGGCTGCTGCGTCATGGGCACAGGATCAACAGTCCGCAGCTCAGCCCGCGCGTACGCAGGACAGCCAAAACAGGCCACGCGTGGCCAATCCCGACCAGGCGCGCCAGGCCGCAAAAGGCGCACTTTCACCCGCCCGCGTAGGGCCCGGCACCGCAGCCATGGCGGCGGTCTCAGGCGCCACTGCGAACGATACCAACGGCACCGGCAACGATGGAACGGGAGGTACCGGCGGTACGGGCGGCACCGGAGGAACGGGAGGAACCGGCGGTACGGGAGGCACTCATTGATCGTACTGGCGGAAATTTAGACGTCTAAATGTCCAGTCGTATTCCCTTGCCGTTAATGATCGATCGGTTTTAGTGTGTCGATGGCCTGCCGACCCCACGGTGCCTCGACCATAGGATCCCGCCCAAGATGAAGTTCCTTCCAACTCTCGGTCTGGCCGGGTGCTGCCTGCTGTTGCATGCCTGCATCCTGGCGCCCGGCCAGCACATGAAAACCGGCGAGTTGAACGACAAGCAAAGCGCCACCGGCAGCCGCTACCAGCTGATACCTATCACGCCGAAGCTGATCGCGATGGATCGGGCCAGTGCCACTGCGCCCGGCATCGATCCGAGCCTCATCGCCTACCGCCCCGATTCCTATCGCATCGGCCCCGGCGATTCGCTGTACATCACAGTCTGGGAACATCCGGAACTTACCTCGCCCGCCGGCTCGCAACAGCAGACGGCGGCCAATGGCCGCCTGGTGCGCCCCGACGGTACCCTGTTCTATCCATACGTCGGCCTGTTGCACGCATCGGGCCTGACGGTGGAAGAATTGCGCGTGGCGATCACCGACCGCCTGACCAAGTACGTGGAGAAACCACAGGTCGACATCAGCATTGTCAGTTATGCCAGCCAGCGGGTGACCCTGGGCGGTGCCTTCGTCAAGACCGACCCGCAGGACATCACGGTGACCCCGCTCACCCTTGCGCAAGCCGTGGGCACTGCCGGCGTCAACGCACAGCTGGCCGATCTCTCCGACGTGGTGCTGCGCCGGGATGGGCACGAATACCACCTTGACCTGGACGCCCTGTCGCACGCGCCGCAGGGCGCGCAGGACGTCTATCTCAAGGGTGGCGACAGCGTCTACCTGCCGTACAACGATCGCCACGAAGCCTATGTGCTGGGCGAAGTGCTGCGTCCCCAGGCGATTTCCTTCAAGACCAGCGACCTCAGCCTCACCCAGGCGCTGGGACGATCCGGCGGCCTGAACCAGGTCAGCTCCAGCGGGAAGTCCGTCTACGTGATCCGCGGTGTCGAGGACATGGAGAAGGCGCCCGCGTCGATCTACCAGCTCGACAACACGTCGCCATCGGCCTACGCCGTGGCTGCGCAATTTTCGGTCAAGCCAGGCGATGTGATTTTCGTCGGACCTGCCGGCATCACCCGCTGGAATCGCCTCCTCAGCCAGTTGCTGCCGCTGTCGGGCCTGATCAGCAACGCGGCCAACACCCAGTACGACCTGGACCGCGATAGCCAGCTGTAGCGGCTATTGCGTGATCTTCTCGAGGTTCTTGTCGAACAGGTCGCTGTCCAGGTCGTTGGTCAGCGTGTACAGGGTGTAGCGCTTGTTCAGGCGGGCGCCACCGTCGCGCAGCAACGGCTCCCATAGCAAGGTGGCCCGGCTGCGCGAAGAGTGCGGCAGCAGCATGTCGAACGGGATCGATACGTAAATGCCCTTGTCGAAGCTGCCTTCGCCGTAACCGGCGGCACCGGACTTGGTGGTGACGGTGGCGTAGGCGCCCATGCGCGCGCCATTGGCAAATTCACGGGAAACATCGATGGTGGTGCCCCAGTCACCGGCCAGGTATCGGCCGGCGCTGACCGCCACGGTCACGTTGTGATAGCCGGTGTCGAGGTAACCCGTAGCCTGGCCGGTGATCACGTGGTAGCGGCGCAGCGAGAGATCCTGGTCGAATCCGCGCTGCTTGACCCAGTTGACGTCCGCGCCCACCGCCCAGCGCTCACCGAAGGGCCGGTACAACACTTCACCGCCCGCACCGCCATACATGCTTTCCAGCATGCCGGCGTACGCCAGTCCGTAGAGATCTTCGCCCAGCCGGCGGGTGCCGGTGAGCTGGAGGTTCGGCATGGTGACGTCGGAACTGGTCAGGTACTGGCGGATATCGGTGCGCACGCGCGGAAGGTTGCTGGGCGCGTCGTACTTGAACTTGTCGTAGTTGTTGGCCAGGTTCACCGAAAGTACGCCGTCGAGCCACAGGTTGCGGCTGAAGTTGAACGTGCCGGAGGCTGCGCCGTAGACCTGGTACAGCACGAAGGCG